>NZ_JAENWL010000255.1 GCF_016650095.1 Clostridium sp.
AACATCTTTTCAATTAAATTCTCATCAATAAATAATATTTTGCAATTACTTATTGAACTTATTTTGCTTACATATATATTTTTTTTTGAGAATACAGTTGCTACTCCAAAAATATCTCCTTTGTTTAATACATTAAGTATTGAATCACTATCGTTCCCTTTTGTTACTTTAACACTACCATAAATAATAATACCTAACCCATTAAAATAATTATCTCTATCATAAATTGTGCAGTTTTTCTTAAATTCAGAAACGCTTGCCTTTTCCAATAATATACTCTCAAGGATTGTTCTATTTGTACCACTAAACAAATAACTATTAAATACACTATCGATTTCTAAATTACTTATGCCCACAATATGCACCACCTGATATGTCTTAGATAAGACACTTTTAATTTATTGTATCCCCCCTTAAATACATTGTCAATATTTTACTAAACTTAAGTTTTACAAATTCACACTTCCGTTAAAAAGGGATATAAATCAAGAAATGCAGTTACTTATGAAGATCCCACCTAAAAATAGCACTAAGACTCATATAGTCTCAGTGCTTTCATAATGTGGCAGACACTTGTAAAAAATGTTAAGTTACCTACCTAAATGCCAAACTACCTATTTAATATTGTCCTTATTTGTTCTTCAGTTTGAACACTTGTTATTTATTTAATATGATTAATCGTTACAATGTCCTTCATGTTCATGTTCTTGACAAACACTACCTGTTGATTTCAATTCACCATTTATATATTTTTGTAATACATCCTCATTAAATCCTTGTGCACCAACTACTAGCTCAATACCTTTTTCATTAAATAAATTTTGTGCTGTTGCACCCATACCACCAGCAATTAAAAGATTTACATTTAAATCTTTTAAAAATACTGGAAGAAACCCAGGTTTATGTCCAGGATTAGGAACAAAATCCTTATTTGTTGATTTGCCTTCTTCTACTTCATATATTGTAAAACCCTCACAAAACCCAAAATGGCCACTCACATTTTTTCCATCACTTGCAATTGCTATTTTCATTATTTCTCCTCCAAATCTCTTATTATACTTGTTACTATTGGCTTAAAAATAAGTTCAAGACTTTCATTTATACCTTCATATCCGCACTCTGATAAATTGCTTATACTATTTAACATAGGAAGTTCTGCTAAAAGTTTTAAATTCATTTCCTTTAAAAAATTATTAGTACTTTCACCATCAAAAAGTTTTATTTCTTTACCGCAATCAGGACAAGTTATATAACTCATATTTTCAATAACCCCTAAAACATCAATATTCATCTTTCTTGCCATATTTACAGCTTTTGATACTATCATAGAAACAAGGTCCTGTGGTAAAGATACCATGACTATACCATTTATTGGCATAGTCTGCATAGTCTGCATAACTGTTAACGCAATATCACTTGTTCCTGGAGGCATATCAATTACTAAGTAATCAAGCTCTTCCCAAAGGACATCTGTCCAAAACTGCTTAACTACATTTGAAAGCATAGGCCCTCTCCAAATTACTGGATCATCTTCTTTTTCCGTCAAAAAATTTAATGACATAACTTTTATACCATCACAAGTTTCGATTGGTAACATTCCCTGTTCATTGTTAGTTACCCTTTTACCTTTTAACCCAAGAAGTCTCGGAACACTTGGACCTGTTATATCAGCATCTAATACTCCTACGCTATATCCAAGTTTCTTTAATTGTTTTGCAATAAGAACAGAAATTGAAGATTTACCAACTCCACCTTTACCACTCATAACTCCAATAATTTTCTTCACATTATTTAGAGGATTATTTTCAATCATACAAGTTTCCTTATCCTTTGAACACCCATCACTTGATGGACATGTATTACATTCTGACACAAAATCATCTCCTATATGTATATTGGCATTTGCTATTTATAATTATCATATTACTCCTTTTATTAGTTCCTGTCAAATGCCAATTATAATATAAAAGAAATAGTAAAGGCTTTATCTAACTAGTTAGATAAAGCCTTTACTATATGCTGAATTAATAATTTTTTTTGCATTTTTAAGTAACTTGTTTTTAATCATACTAATGCCTTTTTCTGCTAGATTACTCACCCAAGGTTCCAATCCCTGTTTTACTCTATAATCATTGATTGCCGCATGTATAACCTCTTCTGCTAAAACAGTGCAATGCATTTTAACTGCTAGAAGTCCGTCTAATGAATCTGCAACGCTTTTATTCGTAATTTCCCAAGCTTCTTCAAGAGTTTTCCCCTTAATAATCTCCGTTGCCATGCTACTTGATGCCACAGCAGATCCGCATCCAAAAATCATAAATTTAGTATCCACTGTTATATTGTTTTTTACCTTAATAAATATTCTCATTATATCGCCACACTGTACGTTCCCAACTTCGCCTACACCATCAGCATCTTTAATTTTATATTCTTGTTTTTTATCTTTATTTAACTTATTAAATATATCTGTTCAATATCTGTTCAAAATCTGATTTAGGTCTAAATCCAACTATATTTTCTACCGCTTTATCACCTTTAAATACCATAATGGTTGGTATACTTGATATTCCAAATTGATCTGAAACCATAGGGTTTTCATCGACATTTACTTTAACAAATTTTATTTTTCCAGAATATTGCTTATCTAATTCCTCCATAACAGGGCCAACCATTCTACAAGGGCCACACCATGGTGCCCAAAAATCCACAACCACCGGTACATCATTTTCAATTACTTCTTTACTAAAAAGACTATCATTTATTTCTCTCATCATTATTACCTCCATTTTCAAACTATATATCTATTATAAAAATATATTATCTTATATTGATCTCTTTACTCTTCTACCATTTGTATTGCACCCATCGGACAAGACCTTATACATTTACCACATTTAGTACACTTATCTTCTATAATAGTAGGAGCATCAAATCCAACTTGCTTTATAGCATTTACTGGACAAACTCTCACAGATGGACATGGATGATTTTGTGGACATCTGCTCACAACTACTTTAACTTTCATAACTTTCACCTCTTTCCGTTATATACCTCTTATGATGTATTGTTATATACTAATAATGTCAATAGAAGCTTAACACTTATTAGTATATCTCTGTAATTATGTTCCTTTTAAAATTACTCTAGTTAAATAGATTAAAATCACTCTATTTGTATTCTGCTGTAAGTTAACTCATTATTATTATTATGTTTTCTTAAATCTTTTATGCACCTAAAAGTTCCAACTCAATATTTTTTTATACCCATATGGGGTATCTGAAGTTATACTAACATATTAGAATTTGTCTGTCAACAACTAATTATTATATTTATAAATTATTGAGTATCCTCTGGATTTTATTAATTAATTTGCGTGTTGGTTATGCTTTTGGACACAAGGATTTAATAGAAGGCCTCAATAAAATTAAAAACTCTATAAACTCTTATACAGTTGATCGTCTTGCTTTAGCAGGCTCAAAATCCAACTTTTTTTTCACGTCATAATACAATTGATGCGAAAATAATATTTAATGAATTAAGAAATAACGGAATTCTTGTTAGATATTTCAATAAACCTAGAATTAATAATTTTATAAGAATAAGTATAGGAACTAATAAAGAAATGGAAGTACTTATACTCAAATTAAAAGAAATTATCCTAAAGCAATAGTTTTATATTACCCTTTATATCAAGTACAATTTCTTCAATTATTTCTTTGATTTGTAGACTTCTTGTGCCCGGTATATAAATACCATGTTTTTGTAGTGGAATTATATATTTTATGCAATCCATATTAAATATCGTGTTGGAAATCATTGGAGTAACTTCTCCCTTTATACCACCACTACATATCATACCAATAGGTCCAATTATACTATCAACTTCATTTAACCTGCAAAAACAGCAAATTTCTTTTTCTCCACTTATGCCAATATTTGCGCCCACTCTTATCATATTTGAAGTAGCAAATGTATTTGTACCAAGTGCAACAATATAAACATCAAGATTTTCTTTACGAATTTTTTTTATAATCGCTTGACCAAGACCAGCCCCTTGTGCGTCTATTACCGCTATTTTCATGGTAACACCTCCAAAACTATAGTATAGTGATATTTTTTCTTATATACATAAACATTATTATACTATAATGTTTATGTATATTCTATTTTCAGCCTAATAAAAACACAACTTTGGTAGAAATAAAATTTTCATGATATTACCGCTTAAAGTATTTTAGAAGTTAATTATATTTAAGGTAAAGTAAAAATAAAAAATAAAAAATAAAGCTTATATTTACAAATAAGAATTCATATGGTATTGTAAATGTGTATGCTACGAGAGTATACGATTTCTTATAAAATTGAAAATACACAAATTTGATTAAAGGCCACGAAGGTTGATTTCTGTAAAGCAGTTATTAATTTTTGTGGTCTTATTTTTTCAGTAATTTTAAAGGAGGATTTAAAATGCACATTCCAGATAATTATTTAAGTCCAACAACATGTGCTATTATGGGGGCCGTTATGGTACCCATATGGAGAACAGCTGTAAAAAAAGTTAAAAAAGAATTAACAAAAAAGAGGATACCCTTAATGGGAATAGGAGCTGCTTTTTCATTTATGATTATGATGTTTAATATACCTCTTCCAGGAGGAACTACTGGGCATGCATTGGGAGCAACATTGGTAGCACTTCTTTTAGGGCCATGGGCAGCTTGCATATCATTAACCATTGCACTACTAGTACAAGCAGTTATCTTTGGTGATGGAGGTATCTTAGCATTTGGAGCAAATTGCTTTAACATGGCATTTATAGCACCTTTTGTAGGGTATTATACCTATAATTTAATTAAGGAAAGAATTAAAACAAGTAAAGGCGCTTATGTTGCAATTTTTATTTCATCATACTTAGCACTCAATATTGCCGCTCTATTTGCCTCCATTGAATTTGGAATTCAGCCGCTATTGTTTAAGGATGCACTAGGACTACCACTTTATTCGCCATACCCATTAAATATATCTATACCGGCAATGGTTATCCCACATTTATTGATTGTAGGGATTTTAGAAGGAATCATTACTGCAGGTGTATATGGGTTTGTTAAACAAGTTTCACCCGGCATTATCTATGAGAATTTAAAAATAAAGATGAATCCTATTTATGGATTGCTTATAGGGATGATCTGCCTTTCTCCACTTGGTCTACTAGCAACGGGTACAGCGTGGGGAGAGTGGGTACCAGATAAAATTAATTCTGTATTAACAAATGGTAAGTCACTAGGTTTTATCCCAAAAGGAATGCAAAATGGTTTTAGTTTTGAGACATTAATACCAGATTATTCAGTTAGTGGGATTCCCGAGATTATGGGCTATATACTATCAGCTATAGGCGGAGTTGCTATCATCATCATAATATTTAAGCTAATTAATGCTACTAAAAAAAGCCAGGAAAATAAGTCATTTTAAATAACAAAATATCTATATAAAAAGGATGGTTGTATTTATATTAATCAAAGGGGGCAACAATATGAAATTAAAAGTTTTAGTAGATAACAACACATATATTGACCAATATTATTGTGGTGAACCTGCTGTTTCGTAC
>NZ_JAENWL010000044.1 GCF_016650095.1 Clostridium sp.
ACTTTTTAATTTATCTAATGCCCTTCCCCTATGACTAATAGCATTTTTTTCATCTGCGCTCATCTGTGCAAAAGTTTTGTTGAATTCACTTACAAAAAATAGCGGGTCATATCCAAATCCTTCTTCCCCTCTAAATTCAGATGTGATTATCCCCTCTGATTCACCTTGTACTTTCACTGTTTTATTTTCATTAACTATAAGGACCATTGCGCAAACAAATTTAGCTTTTCGCTTTGCTTCACCAGTGCCATCTAAAAGATTTAATAACTTCTCATTATTTTCTTTGGTATTTCCATGTTCGCCTGCAAACCTAGCTGAAAAAACACCAGGAGCGCCATTTAATGATTCTACTGATAAGCCTGAGTCGTCTGCAAGCACCATGTCTCCATGCGCTATTTTGAAAATCTCACTAGCCTTAATCTCTGCATTCTCCATGAAGGTACTTCCTGTTTCCTCTACATCAACATTAATATTAGCTTCTTTTAAAGATAACACTTCAAAAGGAAATTGCAATAACATTTCCTTTATCTCCCTAACTTTGTGTTCATTATTACTTGCGACTATTAATTTTTTCATTGTTATTTTCTCGCCTCTTTCTTAATCATATACTAAATAACTCGTCTCTTGCAGGTGGCAAAACATCTTTGTAAGTTTCGTCGATTACTAATATGCCTCGTTCTTCAGTCATTTTCCCTATTACCGTAGCTTGTATTCCTTCACTATTAAATTTATCTACTAAGTCTTTCCCATAAGTAGCAGTTATTAGCATACTTCCTGAAGATATAAATTTCAAAGGGTCAATATTAAGTTTTCGGCATATTTTATGGGTAATATCGCTAATTGGCATTTTATCGTTATATATCTTAAATCCCAAATTACTAGCCTCCGCAACTTCCCATAATGCTCCTAAAACTCCCCCTTCAGTTATGTCGTGCATAGAATTAACCCCAAACTCTCCCGCTATAAGGCCTTCTTTAACCACACTAATGCTATTAACATACTCTTTAGCTGTCTCAATTTCACTATGCGTTAAAACATCTCTTACCCTATCTAAATGGTCGTTTACTACAATTGAAGTTCCTTCCATACAGAGTAGTTTGGTAACAATAATTTCATCCCCTAGCTTAGCTCCAGAAGTTGCCACTGCACCTTGTGCTTTTCCTTTTCCTATTGCTGTACACGAAACTACTATTCTATTCACAGCGGCCGTAACCTCAGTGTGTCCACCTAATATCTCCACGTTCAATTTCTTTGTTTCTTCATCAATTTCTCCCATGATGTTTTTTATATCTTCAAGAGTCGCAGTTGGTGGTACAAGAATCGTAACCAAAATACCTATAGGCTCTACTCCACACGAAGCTATATCATTACAGTTTATATGAACTGCTAATTTACCTATATTTTTATCCGCCCCCGTTATTGGGTCAGTCGATACAACGCACTCATATTCACCAAAATTTATAACACTACAGTCTTCGCCTATTCCGCTTCTAATTCTTACGTCACTTCTGACAACACTTTTATTGTTGTCAATTATCTGTTTTAAATCATCCCAATTTAGTTTTCCAACTTTCATATAAATTCTTCCTCTCTATTTTTATAAAACTGGCACACTTTAATAAATCTATCATACTATTAATATAAGGATTAATATATGGTGGTGTAAACTTGAAATTTATAGGACCTTTTTTAAGAATCAATTCATTAAATAAAAATAACATAAAAAATCAATTTTTCTACTTATCAAAAGAATCATTAAAAGATATAGTTTTTGATTCAAAATGCGGTATATATATTCCCTCGCGCGATTTAAAATCTAAATCTTTTTCTAAGATTGATATTAACACAAAACATTTAAATTCTCCACTTTTATGTGTTTACAAAAAAGCAGATGCTAAATTAAAATCACAAGAAGGCAAGTTAATTTGGAATGAAAACAAGGCAAAGAAGGAAATAACCGTTAATAGCAATGCATTCATGACTTTATCACTATTAGAACTTGTAGACTATTATAGTACCTTTAAGAACATTGACGAAACTAAATATGCCCAAAGCTCTCTATACCTTAACCTATGCAAAGAACAGTTAGGATTTTATGCTTCTCATTTCCGAAATAAAGATGGTCTCTTTGTTGATAAAAAGGATTTAACTGATCCTATGAACCCAGAATTTACTTTTGAAGACAAAAATAATAAATTCAAATTTTCTGATCAAGCTATGATGATGGCTGCTTATTACAAATACTCCACTTATAATGAAGGCGAAAATGAGCATGAATATAAACAATTTGCTCTAGATATCCTAAATATGTTTATTCAGTATAAAGAAGAAATTTACAATGTTTCTTTTGATGAGCTCAATAAAATATGCTTAGGCTTAAACATTTTTTACAAATACTCCGGCCTAGTCGAATGCCAAAACTTATTGCTAGATTTTTCAGATTTGCTTATCGAACAATATAATACTAAGCCCTCTATAATTATCAATGCTAAACTAGATTATTCCTGTATGCTTTTTATAAATTGTACACTTATATATAATAATACTCTCATGCTTAAGTTTAAAGATACTAGTGACGATTTATATGAAAAGCTTACAAAATTATATGATAATAATAAAGGTATTTTACTAAAGGAAAATACTGATAAAGAGACAATCTTTACTAGTGATGAACTTTTACTATACATGTACAGCCTAATGATATATTCTGATCTTAATAAAATAGAAGATGATTCTTACATGCTTCAAGATATTTTCAAGCATCAAATTATAGACTCAGGTTTAGTTTTAAGTTGGCCCGATCCTCCGTCTTTAGATAATTCAGAGCGATACAGGGATTTTTCACTAAAATCAGAGGATTTGCTCCGAGATGAAGATTTCAGAATGCCCGCTATGCCAACGCCTGAAAGTAATGAATTAGCTTCCATCTTCATTAAAAACGTGGTATATAATAAACGAAAAGAAAGCTTTAAACAAAGCAAATCGTCTTTTGATAGTAGCAAGAATATGTTTATATTCTTTTTAGCAACATTTTTCCGAAATAAATAGTCTTATGATTTGATAATTTAATGATTTTTCTTATATTATGCTGTAACTAAAAGTATATATTGCTTGAATGCTTTCACTTCACCATGCAATTCTAAAATTTATTTTATTTTCAGTTACTAAAAAATGCAAACTCGCTTTCGCTCAAACATGCATTTTTCTTTACGCATCTGAAAATAAAATAAATTGTGAATTGCTATGGTTTGTTCAAATGCATTCTACGCAATATATACTTTTGTTAGCATAATATAAGAAAAAGAGCTTAGGTATCTGGAAAACAAAGTCCATCAGCAATTTTGTGTAACCTTTTAAAATGCAGTGAATCTCGTCTTTTCTTAATTAGCACTTTGAAAATTTGTTAATAAAATTACTCAATGCCTTCCATATCTAACTTTAGTCTATTAAAATATTCTTCCATAAATTTGAGTCTTTCTTTTCCTATTTCTTTTGCTTTTTTTGTATACAATTTATCTGGAATTTTTTTAAGTTTTACTTCGTATTCAATAAAAGGAGTATGTTTTGAAATATCTTTTACCCTTCCATTTTGAGCAGTATTAGTATTTAAATAGTCACTGAGTGATCCATTTACTGTTAATCTCTGTCCAAATTGTCCTGACAACATAAAAGTTCGAGCAATACCGATTGCTCCAATAGCATCCAGCTTATCTGCATCGAAAAGTATTTTTGCTTCTATTGTGTTAGGCTCATTTCCCGTTCTAAATCTATGTGCTATGATGCAATGCTTTATTTTTTCAATTTTTCCTTCTTCATATCTAAGCTTTATTAATATGCCTTCTGCAATTTCACTACCTAAAACAGCATGGTCGATCTCTCCTGTTATATCTTTGCTCTCCTCTACTCTTGCAATATCATGTAACAATGCAGCTGGAATTAGTACTTCTAAATCAACATCACTCTCATCTTTTGAAAGTAATAAACAAAGATTATAAACCCTGAATACATGGTCTAAATTATGTGCTGAACAACTTAATTTGTCTTGAACAATTTCTAGGATTTTTTTATATTTTATATCTATATTCATCAGTATTAGCCTCCTATTTCACAAAATTATTATATTAATCATTTTACCAAACATATGTTCTTGCGTCAAATTATTTTAATTATGTATTTCATATAAAATTTTCAACTTTGAGTAGTTTTAAAACAAGGAATATCTGAGTATTATAATTTACTATAGTATATAATTAATATAAAGAGTTATAAATTGAAGAAGGTGAAGTTAATGAGTTTAGCAGAAAAACTAATAAAAGAATTTGAAGCACTTCCAGAAGACAAAAAAATAGAAGTAATAGATTTTGTTGATTTCTTGAAAAATAAAGATCAAAAAAAATTAGAAAATATGATGGATGTAATTATTATAGAAAACAATGAAGCGCTTAAGGAATTAAGCAAATAGAGTAGTACCACTTATGGAAGATGGCAGACTTGAAACTTCCAAAATGTTGTTAAATTTATTGCACTATAATAGTTTTCCTTATATTATGCTTACAAAAGTATAGGTCGCGTAGAATGCATTTGAACAAGCTTAGTAATTCATAATTTATTTTATTTATAGTTGCGTAAAAAAAAATATATGTTTGAGCGATAGCGAGTTTATATTTTTTAGCAACTATGGATAAAATAAATTTTAGAATTACTTAGTGCCGTGAAAGCATTTCAAGCAACCTATACTTTTCGTTACAGCATAATATTAGAAAAACCACTTAGATTGTAATTGAAATTATTTTGCACCTGTCCCATCCTCTTTATAAGCATAATCAAATATTAAATTTCCACTCCTCGTTATATAAATGCCTTTAATATTTTCTTTTTTACATATAACTGTATTAGCTATATATACAGGTATGCAGGGCAAATCTTTTGCTAATATTTCTTGTGCCTGATTATAAATCATTATTTTATTTTCATTATCCTTAGATGAATTACCCTTTGATGAATTATCCATTAATGCACTTTCTATTATTTTGTCATACTCTAAATTCTTATATCCATAAATATTATATTTTGAATTTGCTGTCCATCTAGAAAAAAACTTATAAATATCTCCATATTCTTCATCGATTTTTGAAAATAGTATATTATAATTCCCCTTCGTAAGTACATCTTTAAGTTCATCTTTGTCGTATCCTGTGCAAACTACTTTCACACCTAAATATTCTTTAATATTTTTAGCTATTTCCTTTGATATTCTATTATCAAGGGTATTATTTTCATACACCATAATTATTTTTTTTGTTTTATCATATGTACTACTTTTTAAATATTCTAAGCCTTTATCTTTATTCCCAAAGGGATCAAAAATTAATTTACCATTATTCTCATTACCCGCGCTAGACGGTGTATAATTTATTGCTGGAACAGCCAGATCTTCTGATATAGTTTGTAAAATTAGTTCCCTGTCTATTATTGAACTAATTGCATTTCTAAAATTAATATCCACTGAATCTTTAGTTTTTAAATTAAAAGTTAAATAATACATGCTCTGCGACGGTATAACCTCAGTTTTCTTTTCCATACTTAGAGAAATTACTTCACTTATTGGGGGACTTACAAATACATCAATTTTTGAAGTATCACTGTACTGCGTAGTTTCAAAATCCGCTAAAGCTTTTTCTCCATCTTTTATAGTAGTAAACAGAATTTCGCTACTAACAATTTCACCAGCCCTCCAATATTTTTCATTCTTTAATAGTGATATTTCTCCATCTTCATTTACCCCATTTATAATAAATGGTCCACTATATTGAATTTCTCCATAACTACTTATCCAATTTTTCATATCTGGATTAGTTCCCCTTAAAGTAAAAATCGGATTACTAAGTATATTAAGAATATAAGTATTGGGGCTATTCAGTCTTATCTCTAATGTTAAATCATCTTTTGCTACAATAGCAACTTTTTCAAACCCTACTTTACCCATTCTAAAATCCTTAGCTCCAAATATACAATCTAATTGACTAGCAAAAATATTTTCCTCTTCCAATAAAATGTTACTAAAAAATCTTACAAAATCACTAGCTTTTATATCCGAACCATCACTAAAATGTAGATCCTTTCTTAATTTAAATGTATACCCAATTTTATCTTCCGAAATATCAATTTTCTCCGCCATAGCAGGTATTATTTCCCCATCTTTATCTTCTCGTACTAACCCTTCAAACAAGGTTAATAACAAATCTTTTTCTCTAACATCATCATTATTTAACATCAACAGATCCAATGGCAATTTCCCTAAGTTATAAACTAAATATTTTCTAGAAGCCGACGGCTTCACTTTCTTTTCGATGCAACCACTAGTTAGCATCGTCATAAATACTAATATTATACATAATAACTTTTTCATACCCGCCTCCTAAATGATCACTAGATAAATTAAAATAAATAACAAGTCATCCTCTAATTATTTTCATATGCCTTATTAGAAGTATTGACTTTTCGTATATTAAATAATCAAAAATAAAAACATTTATTATGAGTTTATCCAATCTATAATAAATTTATCTACATTGCTTTTTCGAGGTTCAATTATGTTATAATATGTATATACGTCAACAAATTTTTCATATTAAAATTTCACATAAGGGGTGGGTTTTCTGTGTTAACCATAACTATTCAAGTAGTTGCTTTACTTTCCATGTTAACTTTTATGTTTATCGGAATATGGAGCTTTATTTTATTAATCAAAATATTTTATCAGCTAAGATACAAAAATTACTTAATGGAAAAACTCATACAAAACACCTCTAAATTATCTTTTAACAATGAAAATAGAGAATGTCCTAAAGATTCCACTTACGATAAAGATAACTTTAAAGACATTGAAAAAGAAATATTGGAATCATAACATAAAAAAGACGTCATATGGCGTCTTTTTCTTTGTTATATATTCTAATCACATGTTATTCAATGCTTTCAACATGGCATACTGTCTATTTTAACATATTTACTAATTCCTCTTCTGATATAACTGTAATTCCAAGTCCTTGTGCTTTTGTAAGCTTACTTCCAGCATTCTCCCCAGCTAGCAGATAGCTGGTTTTACTCGAAACAGATCCTGCTACTTTTCCTCCATGGTTCTCTATCATTACTGAAGCTTCGTCTCGACCCATAGTAGTCAATGTTCCAGTTACAACGAAAGTTAATCCATTAAATCGAATATCGACCTGATTTGAATCTTCTACAGCCATATTAACGCCATAATCTTTTAATCTATCAATCATTTCTCGATTTTTATTATCTTCAAAAAACTTCAGTATACACAAGGCACTTATTTCACCTATATCAGAAACCTCTTGTAATTCCTCCAAGTTCGTATTTTGCAAATTTTCAATAGATTTATAATGTTTCATTAATGATTTTGCTGCTACCTTACCAATATTAGGAATTCCAAGTCCCGTAAGCAGACTTTGTGCCTCATTCTTCTTTGATTTATCTATAGCTTCTAATAACTTATCTGTGTTCTTTTCTTTTCCAATTATACCTTGTTCTATTAGTTCCTCACGATAATTAAACAGTGAATATACATCCGCTATATCTTTGATATACCCCAGACGTATTAGTTCCTTAATATATGCGCTGCCAAAACCTTTTATATCCATAGCAGTCCGACCAACAAAGTTAATGATATGTCTTTCTAGTTGCGCCAAACAGCTAGGATTTGTACATTTAATGTCAGCCGTATCTTTTTCGCGGACAGTAGGTGTCCCACATACCGGACAAATATCTGGAATCTTAAATCTATTTAATTCGTGTGTACGTTTTTCTTTCACTACAGACTTAATCTTCGGGATAATCTCTCCTGATTTGTATACAACAATTATATCTCCAATCCTTATATCTAAATCATCAATAAAATCTTGATTGTGAAGGATTGCCCTAGATACTGATGTACCGCATAAACGAATCGGTTCAAATATTGCTGTAGGAGTAATTCTACCTGTTCTCCCTACTGATACTTCAATATCGATTAATTTTGTTTCTTTTTCTTCTGGTGGAAATTTATAAGCTATAGCCCATTTCGGAACTTTTGAAGTATTTCCAAGTTCTTTTCTATCTTCCAAATTATTAATTTTAATAACAACTCCGTCAATATCATATGCTAAGTTGCCTCTTTCTTCAGATATAGCCTGGATAGCATTCCATACTTCATCAGCTGTTTTACATTTTACATAATTCTCAATAACTTTTACACCTTGCTTTTTTAGCCATTCATAACTTTCGGTGTGTGTTTCAAATTCAATACCTTTGCTTTCTTGGACATTAAAGATAAATAAAGATAGTTCTCTTTCCTTTGTTATTTTACTATCTAACTGTCTGAGTGTTCCCGCAGCACAGTTCCTTGGATTGGCAAATACTTTTTTATCTAATAACTCTTGCTTCTCATTAACCTTGTCAAACGCTTCACTCGCCATATATACTTCACCACGAATTTCGAGGTATGGAATGGGATCTTTCAATTTTCGTACAACATCTTTAATTGCTTTAGCATTTTCAGTAACATCCTCACCTTGAATGATTCCATCACCTCTAGTCACAGCCACTGTTAATTTACCATCTACATAGCGCAGAGACATTGACAAACCATCAATCTTAAGTTCAACAACAAATGTTGGATCATTTAGCTCTGCAATCATTTTATTTACATAAGTATAGACTTCTTCTTTTGCAAATACGTCTTGCAGACTGAGCATTGGGACATTATGCTTTACTAATATCCCAGCTTTTCTTTTAGCATTTCCACCTACTCTTTGAGTTGGGGAATCTAAAGTGATAAGTTCTGGGTATGTTTTTTCCATTGCTTTAAGATTCAACATTAATGTATCATAATCAGAATCTGATATTTCCGGATCATCCTCATTGTAATATCTATCACTATGGTAATTAATTATTTTTTTAATTTCATTAATTCTTTCTTCTACATTCATCGTATTTATATCAATATCCATACCCTACACCCTTTCACACAAGCCCTTCATATAGGCACATTCAAGTAAATAATAAGTCAGTACGCTAGTCTATTTTGAGTCAGACTTCATCGACAGAACCCGCCGATAGTACAACTATCAAGGTCACCTGTCTCTTTGTCTGACAAAAAATATCCGTCACATCTTTGACTTGTTATTTATTTTCATGCACCTTACTATTATGTACCTAAAATAAAATAACTAGTATTTAACTAGTTATTTATTTTCATTTTCCTTATAACATTTCCAAAGGTGCTTTATCTAATACCAACTTTTTTATTCCCATGTTATCAAAAGCTATTGAAATTAATGTGTCCTTATTAGAACTTGAAACTGACACAATGGTACCTACTCCAAATTTGCTATGTCTAACTTTTCTACCTACAGTAGCTTCACCCTTTATATCGTGTTCACTATTCATGGCGCCTTTGCCATTGGTAACTGATACATAATCATGCGCGGTAGTATTACTTTCTTTACTCGTAGAACTTAGGAGTCCATGCGGGTTATACTTTGGTATAGCCTTAGTATTATTTCTCTTTAATACCTGTACAGTCCTATTTTTAGTTCCTCCAATAATTTCTTTTAAATCTTCCGAGATTTCGCTTATAAAAGTAGAAGGTGGATACCCAACGCTTCTTCCAAATACCATCCTATTTTCAGCAGAAGTTATATAAAGCTTTTCTTCTGCTCTTGTTATAGCAACATAGCATAACCGCCTTGATTCTTCCATTTCAGTAGGACTGTTTAAAGAAGACATTCCTGGAAATAACCCATTTTCCATCCCTACCATGAATACTACTGGGAATTCTAACCCCTTTGCACTATGCACTGTCATCATTCCTGCAGTATTTACAGTTTCCTCTGGGTCTTCTGTATTTGAACCCAAACTTACTCCTTCTAAGAATGCTAAGAGTGATTTATCTTCTGAAGTCTTTTCAAATTCTACAGCATCTGATACTAATTCCTTTATATTTTCTACCCTGCTCTCATCTTCTGGTTCCTTAGATTTTTCTAACTGCTTTAGATACCCTGTATCGTCTAAAATACACTTAATTAGCTGAGATACAGGCACCTCTTCCTTTTTAACCATAAAACTATTCATAAGACTAACAAATTTACTTATGGATGATATATTTCTAGTTGTAAGTGTAGGTATATACTCTACATCTAGAACAGCACTATACAAACACTGATCTATTCCAGTTGCAAATTCTTGAATTTTTTGAATAGTTGCATCCCCTATACTTCTTTTAGGTACATTAATAATCCTTTTTAGTGCAATATCGTCAAGTGGATTATTCATAAGCTTTAAATAGGCCATTATATCCTTTATTTCTTTTCTATCATAAAACTTTAATCCCCCTACTATTCTATATGGTATTAAATTTTTCCTAAAACTTTCCTCAAAAATACGAGATTGGGAATTCATCCTATATAAAATTGCAAAATCCTTAAAGCTCTTATTTTCATCTTTCATAATTGTCTTAATTTGACTTGCTACAAAATTTGCCTCATCTCTGTCCGAAAATGCTCTATATAAATTAATTTTATCTCCACATTCTTTTTCGGTCCTTAGTGCCTTATCTTTTCTTTGGGAATTATTTTTTATGACTTCATTAGCTGCCGTAAGTATATTTCCTTTCGATCTATAATTCTGCTCAAGTTTAACTACTTTTGCGCTTGGATAATCTTTTTCAAAATCTAAGATATTGGTGACATCTGCACCCCTCCAAGCATAAATACATTGGTCATCGTCTCCAACTACGCATATGTTTTCCTTTTTATCTACTAAAAGCTTTACGAACATATACTGTGCCTTATTTGTATCTTGATACTCATCCACCATAATATACTTAAATTTTTTATGGTAAAAATCTAAAACCTCTTGATTATTTCTAAGCAAATCAACAGCTTTAAAAATCAAATCATCAAAATCTAGTGCATTATTGTTTTTTAGTTTCTTTTGATAAAGAACATATATATCAGCAATTTTATTTTTTCTAAAATCATTTTCATTTTCTTTTTTGTATTCTTTAGCAGAAATAAGTTCGTTTTTAGCACCTGATATTTTACCTAAAATCTCACCATCCGTTAAATCTTTTTCATTAATATCAAGTTCCTTCATACACTGTTTAATTAAACTCTTTTGATCATAGCTATCGTAAATAGTAAAATTCTTATTATAACCTAGCTTATCTATTTCTCTACGAAGAATCCTAACACAACTAGAATGAAATGTAGAAATCCACATATTATCCGCTACATTACCTACAAGGCTCCGCACTCTGTCCTTCATTTCACCGGCTGCTTTATTAGTAAAAGTTATGGCTAGAATCTGAGACGGATATATAGATAAATCCTCAATCATATGTGCAATTCTATAAGTTAAGACTCTAGTTTTTCCAGAGCCCGCACCAGCCAATATTAGTAGAGGACCATCCACTGTTATGGCTGCCTCACACTGCTCTTTGTTTAACAAACTTTTCAAATCCATAAAAACACTCCTTATATATTATATTAATACTAGTTACATCTAGAATTACTAGTTACATCTAGCATTACTAATTCTTCACTTAATGCGCATTTAAACAAATAACAAATCAATATGCTATTTATTTGAATGAGACAAACATATTTATAATTATATCACAGTCTGCGAGAACTAAAACGAAAAAAATAGAGACGATAAATTTATATTCACCCCTTTAGTTAAGCTGAGTAAACTTTGTTAACCGTCCCCTTTTATTTATTTTTATTTGTATCTGCAAGGCTATGAAAATAAATACACTTATTCTTTTAATTCCAAACGTCCTAATATAAGTTTATATCCATCACTACCATAATTTAATGATCTGTTTATTCTACTTATTGTAGCAGTGCTTGCCCCTGTAGTACTAGCTATATCCAAATAGGTTCTTTTTGCTGCTAACATTTTTGCTACTTGAAGTCTTTGCTCAAATGCTTTAATTTCATTTATAGTGCATATATCCTCAAAAAATCTATAACACTCTTCCTTTGTTTGTAGGCTTAAAACGCCCTCGAAAAGAAAATCCATATCTTTACTTTCTAATTTGGAACTATATTCACTCATCATCTTTCACCTCTAATAATCATAGATTACTTTAAACAATTTTATCATTTATATTACATTTTTACTGTTAAATCATCTCCTGCGGAGCTGCATATTAACGACTTCAGAAGGAGATTTATATTCCCACTGAAGTTTTATTTTTGCTAGAGTAGTTATCCTCTGGGTAGGTCTCTGGGGTAGATAACAATTCTCAACTGTTATCCTCCCACTTATAAAAGTGGTAGACTTTCCTTCTGAAATGTCGTTAAGATTTAAAAATATATAAAAAAGTGCAGTTTATTAAAAACTATTTAAATAAACTGCAGTAAACGTCTAAGATGTCTATTAAATTATGACTCAGATAATTATGTTATTTAACTATATTTAGCATCACGGTAATTAACATAAATAAAACTGCTGTAACTGCTGTGATTTTTGCTAATACTGATTCTGCAGTTTTTGTTTTATTTTTAGCAAAAAAAGTATCAGAACTTCCTGCTACAAGACCACTTAACCCATTTGATTTGCTAGGTTGCATCATAACTGTGACAATTATAACGATTGAAGTTATAACCTGAAAAACGACTAGAAAATTGTGCATGCGTACACCCCCTATTCATCCATTACCTAATTATTTTAGCATACTCTAAGGTAGCTTACAATGTAATGTAACTCACATAACATTACTATAATATACTGTTGAACAGATAAAAATCAATAATTAAATCATTGTACTTTTTATGTAAGTTTAACACAATTTCACTTGAAAATCCATACAAACAAAAGAAAAATGTAAGAGTATAGCCTATAACGACTATACCCCTAATAAAAAACAATTATCTTTTTATGTTGTAGAATGCTTTTAACCCTCTGTATTCAGCCATTTCGTCTAATTCTTCTTCTATTCTTAACAATTGATTGTATTTAGAAACTCGCTCGCTTCTAGCTGGAGCACCAGTCTTAATTTGTCCTGCATTCATAGCTACAACGAGATCTGCTATTGAAGTATCTTCAGTTTCTCCTGATCTGTGAGAAACTACTGCAGTATATCCTGCTCTCTCAGCCATTTCTATAGCATTTAATGTTTCAGTTAATGTTCCTATTTGATTTAATTTTATAAGGATTGAATTCGCAACTTTTTTATCAATTCCCATTTGCAATCTATCAGTGTTAGTTACAAATAAGTCGTCTCCAACTAATTGAACTTTATCTCCTATTTTATCAGTTAAGTATTTCCAACCTTCCCAATCCTCTTCAGCCATACCATCTTCAATTGAGATAATTGGATATTTGTTAACAAGTTCTACATAGTAATCAGCCATTTGCTCTGGAGTAAGTATTCTTCCCTCAGACGCTAAATTATATTTTCCATCTTCAAAGAATTCAGAAGCTGCTGGATCAAGAGCTATAAAGATATCTTTTCCTGGAACATACCCAGCTTTTCCTATAGCTTCAATTATAATTTTTATAGCTTCTTCATTTGATGATAAGTTTGGAGCAAATCCACCTTCATCACCAACACCAGTAGATAATCCCTTAGTTTTCAATAATGCTTTTAATGCATGATAAACTTCTGCACTCATTCTTAAAGCTTCTCTAAAAGAAGTTGCTCCAACTGGCATAACCATAAACTCTTGTAAGTCTACATTATTATCAGCATGGCTTCCACCATTTATAATATTCATCATCGGAACTGGTAAAACCTTAGCGTTTACTCCGCCAATATATTGGTATAATCCAAGTCCTAAAGACTCAGCAGCTGCTCTAGCGCATGCAAGTGACACTCCAAGAATCGCATTAGCACCTAGTTTTGCTTTATTAGGTGTTCCATCAAGTGCTATCATTGCATTATCAATTGCTACTTGATCATATATATTCATTCCTACTATCTCTTCAGCTATTATATTATTTACATTATCAACAGCGTTTAAAACTCCCTTGCCGCCATATACATCTTTGTCTCCATCTCTTAACTCTACAGCTTCGAATATACCAGTAGATGCACCAGATGGCACTGATGCTCTTGCTATTGTTCCATCTTCCAGTGTTACTTCAACCTCTACAGTTGGGAATGCTCTTGAATCCAAAATTTGTCTTGCATAAATATCAATTATCTCAATAAAGTTTTTCATATTATCTTACCTCCAAAGTTTTTTTCTATATTATTATTACCTAAATTAAACAATATAATCCTATAATTTATTTAAAGTGTAATTAAAGATTTTCCTGTCATTTCACTAGGTACAGCGAGTCCCATTACTTTCAGCATAGTAGGTGCTATATCAGCCAATGTACCACTAGCTTTTAGCTCATTACGATGATTTGAAACGCATGTAAATGGAACTAAATTTGTAGTATGTGCTGTCATAGGCTTTCCAGTTGAATAGTCAATCATTTGTTCAGAGTTTCCATGATCTGCAGTTATAAATACGGTACCATCGCTACTAAGAACACTTTCAACTATTTTCCCAAGACATTCATCAACTGTTTCTATAGCCTTTTTAGCCGCTTCAAAATCTCCTGTATGACCTACCATATC
>NZ_JAENWL010000376.1 GCF_016650095.1 Clostridium sp.
AATTAACTGCATCTAATGAAGAGCTTGGAGCATATATACAAGAATTGACCGCTTCGGAGGAAGAATTAAGAGCTCAATACGATCAAATTACTGAAAATGAGCAAAAATTAAGGAAAAGTGAAGAAAGATATAGAAATCTAGTAAATGAAATGCAGCAAGGATTAGCTCTTTACGAAGGAAGTTTTGATGGAGAGGATATTAGGAACTATAGACTATTGGATGTAAATGAAAGTTATGAGAGATTAACAAAAATGAAGTCTAAAGATATTTTAGGGAAGACTGTATGTCAATGTTTACCTTCACTAGAAAAAGAAATTATTGAAAAACTAAATATAGTAGTTAAAACAGGGCAATCTTACAATTACCAACATTACTTAAAGGATACTAAACGTTTTTATGAAATAGTAGCCTATAGACCTAAGAAATTACAACTTGCAGTAATTGTTAATGATATTACTGAAAGAAAAAAGGTAGAACAAGATTTAATTACAAGTGAGTATAATTTCAGAAATATATTTGAAAGTTCATCGGATGCAATACTAATTTTGGAAGATGATCTATTTACTAATTGTAATTTAGCTGCGTTAGAATTATTAGGAGTTCATTCTAAGGAATCTATACTTGGGAAAGGTCCAGAAATGTTTTCACCGGAGAAACAGCCAGATGGTCAACTTACTAAAGCAAAAGCAACTGAGATGTATAGACGTGCTATGGAAGAAGGAAAATGTAAATTTGAATGGTGGCATAAAAAAGAAGATGGCAGTTTATTACCTGTTGAGATAATGATGACAACTATCGTTCTTAATGGTAAAAAAGTATTGCATTCTTTACTCCGGGATATCAGTGAGCGTAAACAGATGGAAGATAGATTGCAGTATTTAAGCTATCATGACCAATTAACAGGTTTATATAACAGAAGATTTTTTGAGGAAGAGTTAATTAGGCTAGATGTTGAAAGTAGTTTTCCTCTATCCATTGTTATGGCAGATGTTAATGGTCTTAAACTCGTGAATGCTCTTTTGGACATGCAGTAGGAGATGAGTTACTTAAAAAAGTAGCACAGGTTATGAAAAATGGGTTACGAAAAGAGGACATTATTGCTAGACTGGCAGGTGATGAATTTGTAGTTTTATTACCTAATACAAATATGGATGAAACAGAACAAAGTATTAAAAATATTAATACTTTAGCATCAAAAGAAAAAGTTGGCACTGTTGATATATCTGTTTCTTTTGGATATGAATCAAAGACTAGTAAAAAAGAGAAAATCCAAGAGATATTAAAAAAAGCTGAAGATAATATGTATAAGAAAAAACTGTTTGAAGGTCCAAGTATGAGAGGAAAAACTATAAATACTATAATTTCTACGCTCCATGAAAAAAATAAAAGGGAAGAACAGCACTCCCTTAGAGTTTCGAAATTATGCGAGAACATGGGTAGAGTCCTTGATTTACGTGAAGATGAGATTAAAGAACTTAAAACTGTTGGGTTATTGCATGATATAGGGAAAATAGCTATAGAAGAAAATATACTTAATAAGTCAGAAAAACTAACCCATGATGAATGGGAAGAAATAAAGCGACATCCAGAAATAGGTTATAGAATACTTAGTACAGTAAATGAACTGTCGGAAATGGCACAATATGTGTTAGCTCATCATGAAAGACTTGATGGGAAGGGGTATCCTAAAGGTCTAAAACAGGGGGAAATACCATTTCAATCGAAAATTATTGCAATTGCTGACGCATATGATGCTATGATCAGTGAAAGAAGCTATCGTAATGCTTTACCAGAGGAAGTTGCTATAGAAGAACTAAAAAAAAATGCAGGTAGTCAATTTGATGTAGAACTGACAAAAATATTTATTGAAAAAGTATTGAATAAACGATTTGAATAACAGTGGAATTTAGCTTATATTAGCATTTGTGTCACTGGACTTGGGTTCACATTTTATATTTTAGCAATGGAAGAGACTTCTGCGTCTACTGCTTCAATTGTATTCTTTATTAAACCGGCCTTAGCACCAATTTTAGCTTTAATAATTTTAAAAGAGGCAATTGCTTTAATACGACAATAGGAATTATTTTTATTATCATAGGCTCTATTATCAATTTTAAATTTATGAGCAAGCTATCTAAGTCTAATATTAATAAAATAGCAGAAAATGAAAAAGCTCATTCCAAAGCAATTAGTGATATTTGTTGAGGAAAACAGAAATATAAAAGATAAATTAAAAATGGAAAATAGATAGTTTTCATAGTATATTCATTTAATAAAAAAGTAAAAACTCATAATTTTTATTGAAATCATGGGAGAGAGAATTAGCGTATAAAATTGGTTCCAATTCTGGGTTCTTCTTCTGGTAATGTAACACCCGATTTTTTACCTGCGCTTATGCAATTTAAGAGCCAAGCCATGTTCTTGCCTAAGGTTCTCATTGTTTGCATTCCTTCTAAATCTTGTTTAACTTCTTCAGGGGTATTTCCGTGAACCATATTCCAGTACTGAGAAGATACAACAGGCATATTTGAAATAGTAAAGTATTTGTTTAATTGTTCAAATGCTGCTGTTGAACCAGCACGGCGGCAGCTTACTATTGCAGCACCGGGTTTATATTGAAAACCATCTCCTGCAAAGAAGAATCTATCTAAAAAAGAAGTCATTTGACCAGATGCACTTGCATAATGCACGGGAGATCCCAAAATAAAACCATCTGCTTCTTTAGCTTTTTCTAAAGCGATATTTACAGTATCGTCATTAAATACACATTTGTGAGAATCATCTTTAAAACAACCACCACAGGCCATACAACCACGAATAGGTTTAGTTCCAACATGAAAAATTTCAGTTTCAATATTTGCTTTTTCTAGTTCTTTTGCTACCTCACTTAAGGCAGTATAAGTACATCCGTTAACATTTGGACTACCATTAATAAGTAATACTTTCATTTAAGTACCTCGCTTTAATTTTATATTTGGTAAATCTTGATAGTATCTTTATGTAACAAGAGTTATACATAGTTATGCAGATGCATTTTTAATGTATAGTACCATTTTAGAATATAAGTATTATAAATACAAGTACGCACTTTTTTATCCTATAGTATCTATAAAGTTACTACTATTTCAAATCGTTCTTCACCCTCCATACACCTTAAAGTGGTATCACAATGCAAATCAATTAACTTTATGAAAACACTCTCCGTATATTGTTACTATTTTCCTGAAAAATGTTGACATAGCCCGAAGCATAGAGTATAAAGGAGATATCATACTGGACAAGTTCTAATAAAATGAAAGTCAATTTATTTATACCCAAATTATTTTAAGCCATTCCTTGATAACTAATTTAATAATGTAAAGTTTATAACAAAGATACTGCCAGAATTTTTACTGAAATATTATGTATAGTTTCGGAACAATTCGGCAGTTTTTTATTTGGGAAAATCCTACTATTTATAAAAATTTAAGAAGGTCGCAATAGATGAAAAAACCAACTTTGAGTAGAAGGAAAACTATAGGAGTACTGTTTGATAGTATTGATGAGTGGTACCAGAACTCAATATGTAAGGGAATAAAAAAACAAGCTATTCAAGACTTTATCTGAAAAAAATATCAAAAAATCGTTTCACTTCGTGGACAAT
>NZ_JAENWL010000328.1 GCF_016650095.1 Clostridium sp.
CTTTCTCAACTATTGCTGTTTCTGGAAAGTATGTTACGTCATATTTTTCCCTGTTAGAAAGGAATTTAAACAGTGATATAAACGCAACTACATATATAGCCAGCATTGGTAATGCACCTATCATCGGTAGCATTTTTGCAGCATTTAGCATATTGATTCCATCTACTGAAGTTGTGTTGGCAAAGATACTGACGAATGCAACTGAAGCCATTACAACTCCCCAGAATATTTTCATTATAGTTGGAGGCTCTGCTGTACCTCCATCCTTACAGTTAACCGAAAGCGAAGATACTGTAGATGTTAGTCCATCTACACAAGTAACAACTGAAATACACAGTATAAGTATGAATCCTACGCCTAGAATGCTTGATAGTGGCAATTGTTTAAAAAATGCAAATACCGCTGCTTCTAGTCCACTAGAACCCATAGTTGCATAAATCTGACCACCGTTTGTAAGTTCCATGTTGATAGCTGACGAACCAAAAACGCAGAACCAAAGCATAATGAAAAAGGCAGGAAGCATATTAACAATAATAAATTCTCTTAGTGTTCTTCCACGACCTATCTTAGCAAGGAATAGTCCCATCATTGGGCCGTAAACAACCATCCATACCCAATAAACTACTGTCCACCACATTGGGAACATATCTTTTTCAACTGTTCCTAGGTAAGTCATTCTTTGAAAGAATGTCTGAGCTGAAAGTCCTAGAGCCTCTGTTGACATTGAAAGAATAAATCTTGTCCCTCCAAATACAAATACGAATATAATTAAGCCGATAAAGATTTTTGTATTAATATCTGAAAGTATTCTGATACCTCTTAGCAGACCAGTGTAACTTGAAGCAATAAACGAAATAACTAGCACTAACAGAATACTACCACGTAAAATAGTAGTGGACTCAACTCCAAAAAACATACTTACCCCTGCACCAACTGTAGTAGCCGCAACCGCAAGTACCGCCGCAACAGATACTGAAATTGAGAAAAAGCTGAAGTTGTCAACTATATCTCCTACTCTACCCATTGATTTCTTCCCAAGAATGGGATACAGAAGTGAACTTATACGGAAAGGAAGTTTCATGTTATAAACTACAAAACCAAAAACTACTCCCATGATTGTGTAAAGTGCTATTGATGGAACACCCCAGTGAATTAATGAAGTTGCAAGCCCAAATTTAGCTGCATTTGCAGAACCTGGTTCAAATACTCCAACCCCTGTTACCGGTTCCCAAAGGAAAGTAATAGGCTCAGCTATACCCCATATAACCATACCAGTTCCTATAATGCCACAAAGACACACGGTGAACCACTGAAATCTGGTATAAATTGGTTTGCAGTCTTCACCACCAATTTTTATATTAGCAAATCTCGAGAACACTAGCCAGATTAATACTGCCATACTCATCAAAGTTACCAGTATGTATAACCAAGCAAACCAGTTATACCCAAAAGCTGAAATAGCCTTCTCCGCGTTGAAAAATCCGACTGGATTAGTTATCCCAAAAAATATAATTCCAGCGAACACCAGAACCATTGGGATTAAAACAGCCTTACGTATGGAATAATTTTTCCCCTTTTCCATAGTTAAACCCCCTACTCTAATTTTATTAAAACAAGTAAAACGATATTCTTACAACAGTCTACCAATAAAAAGTCAAAAAAAAGTCAAAAAAAAACAGATTTTTCTGAATTATTAATTTAACTTATTTTTAAGCTTTTCATCACTATTTTTTTGATTAATAATTTCAGAATAATTTAATTTAAATATAAGTCTAAAACCAGGAGGAATAAATATACCCTCCTGGTTTTAGACTTATTGTATTCCTTTGTCCTTACGTTTTTGGGAGATTTCAATTAACCTCACTATTCCATATGCAGCAAGCGCATAAACAATCATAGCTATAATAGTTGCAGGCTCCAAAACTGACTTCGTTTCTATCCCCTTAGTTACAGCAGTTCTAAAAATTCCACTGAATGGAGCCATAAAAACTCCTGATATGTTATATATAAGTGATACAAAGGTGCTCCCAGCATTAGCCCCAAGAAGCTTGAAAACAAGTCTAAAAGCGAAAAAAGCCTCAATTATACCGAGTATATAATACACTATTTTTCTAAGTTTCAAATTATTTTCGTTAGATCTGTAATCAGTATTTTTTTCCATTTATTTACCCCCCATTGCTTTGATTTATTTTATACTATAATTTCAAAATTTGTTAGTATAATAAAAATTATAACCCTATTTGTCGGAAATACAAGTTTTATTAAATTTTCCATTCTAAATCAAATTGCACTAAATCAAGTTGCACTAAATAATAACTAAAAATAATTAAAGAAAATATTCAATAATTTTTACATGTTTTTATAATGAATCCACAAAACCAGGGAATACTATTTATAAAAAGAAAGTGGTGTGGAAACATGATAAATTTAAAATTAAAGGTGAAAAAACTAGCTATCACAACTTTGTTGTTAATTACTATTTGCATCACTTGTGGATTTACATTGAAATTCTATTCTACCGAAAAAAGCGTAGAAGCATTTAAATTACAGGATATTGCCATTAAAAAAGCTCCGGACATTAAAATTATGAATGTTGTTGTTGTACGAAAAAATGAATTACTTTTGGTTTCCACAAATGATAAAGATAAAAATATAACATTAGATAGTGGTGGCATCTTTTCTCGCCCACTTATATCTCCTGATGGAAGCCAGGTTTCATACCTTAAGGATAATGTTTTATATGTTACAACAAATAAACTAGAGCACATAAAAATAGCTGACAATACAACTACATTATCATTTGCGTGGCAATTATCTTTTACCTTTCAAGATAAAAATACTTTACTATACTCCCCTACATCAGGCGGCTTATATTTTTATGATATCGTAAATAAAATCAGTAAACCTTATCTTCAGGATGAATTTAATTACCAGAACATCACTTTAGATAGTAGTGGAAAAATATATGCTGAGAAGTACCTTTTCTATAAAAAAAATGGATCTGATTATATTAAAGACTATGGAGTTCTATTCTTTGATCCGATAACAAAAAAACAAAAAATTGTTATAAAATCAATTCCAACTAAAATAGATACAGGTGGTGATTTAGGGATGTACCCTATCATAACAGGTATATCGAATGATGATAAATATCTGTATATCTGGAAGCATCCACATGCAGGCTCTCTCGCCACAGATGGAGTTGATTTGGCAGTTTACGATATCTTAAAAAACAAATTAATAGAATATACTAATCCACCCATGTTTTCACTACACTATAGTGATAATATATCTCCAAACCCTAAAAGCAGTAGGTACTTAGCATTAATCTTGGGTGGCGGGAGAGAGATGGATAACAATAAAGATTTAGTTCTATTAGATATTTTAACCGGCAAATTTCAGTCCATGTCTCCAAATGGAGACGCAGCCATGACCCCTTATTTCGCCAGTGATGGAAAAAGCATTCTATATGCATCCTCTAAAGAACAAAAGGAAGGAATTGGTGGCTTAAATCAATGGTTTTTCAATGAAAATCACCATATATTCACAATTAATACAACTACAAAGCAAAGAAAACAGCTTACAAATAACAAAAATTATTTCGATTTTTCGCCAATATACATGGATAACAATGTCGTCTTATTTTTCCGAAGTGATAAAACTGAAAATGACAATGTGTCCATTTGGAAATATACTAATGGACGCGAAACAATGCTTGCAGATGGATTAATATTTTATGATGATATGAAATATCCCATCCAAAACTATTATGGTCATTATAATACTACTCTTTATACTGATATAAAATAAAAGCCATAAAATGCGTTAGGAAGATAAAATCAATTTTATCTTCCTAACGCATTAATGTTATCTTACCACAACTGAAACACCATCTGGTATTACTGATATTGTTGCATCTTGTCCCTTAATTTCGAAAGCCCTTTTAAGTGCTTCTTCAAAGGTAAATGCATGTTGCATATGCATTTTTTTTATCATTTCAGGATCACACAAATCTGTAACAAAAATCACGATAAACTTATCGAGTATCCGCGCAAGAATCTGAAATTCCCATTGATCTGGCGCTGTATCATTTCTTCCTACTTTAATTACTCTATCAAGAACTTCTCGAGGGCTACTTGCATTTGCAATATTGTCATAGAAGGACTGACCTCCATGTCCATCATTACAAGCAGACACCATAATTATAACTCCACCGTCCTTGCAAGTTGCTTCAGCTGCTGTCATACCTTTAACAGACTGATATATATTTTGGTCTAGCGGATATCCTCCATTAGTTGATATAGCAATGTCTGCTTTAACAGCTTTCACCGATGCAAGTTCCATTACAAATTTACATCCTTCA
>NZ_JAENWL010000178.1 GCF_016650095.1 Clostridium sp.
GGAATTACAGGCTGAATTAAAGGAAACTGTCGTTTTTAATATCGCTCAGAAGCAGAAAATTTATTATTCTAATCAACATGAAAAAGATTATCTTTTAAATTTTAAATTAAATAATAAAGTTAAAACTATTATTTGTGTTCCAGTTTTAATAAGGTCCCGTGTAACCGGAATTATCCAAATATTTTATGAAAGGTTTTATGCTCATTCTGAAGAAGAAACAAGCTATTTATTAGCTTTTGCAAGAAACACTGCACTAGCAGTTGAAGATACTAGATTAATGGGTAGTTCAGCTCTACTACAGGAAAGTCACCATAGAATAAAAAACAATTTACAATCCATTATTAGTATCATATCTTTGCAAAAACAGGTAGTAGAAGTTGGCGTTGAAAATAAGTTAAATGATGTTTTAGATAATATTACTTTACGGATTAAAAGTATAGCATCTGTTCATGATTTGCTAGCTAAAGATAAATTGGGAAGAAGTATTATTAATATTAAGGATATAGTTGGAGCAATAACAGATTTTTTCAGAGAAATGAATGCACAACTAAAAATTGATTTAGATATGGAAAATATATTTATTCCATATAACAAAGCAACTTCAATTGCGCTTATTATAAATGAATTAATAAATAATTGCTTGAAACATGCATTTCCTAATAAAATATCAGGATTAATTACTGTAAAATGCAAAAAAAACAAAAAAATTATATTATTATCAGTTGAGGATAATGGAATAGGGATTCCACCCGATTTTGATATAAAGAAGCGAAGCAGCTTAGGTCTATCTATAGTTTCTTCTATTATAGAGTATGAATTTAAAGGGAAGATAGAATTTATTTTAATGGGAAAAGGAACAAAAATCGAGATTTTCCTACCAAATGAAAAGGTTTTTGTAACTTATAAGAAAAAGTAATGTAAAGGGGGAGAACTATATATGAATAAATCATTAAGGATTTTATTGGCAGAAGATGAATATTTGTGTCTAATAGGATTAGTGACTAACTTAAAACAACTTGGTCATGAGATTATCGGAGAAGCTTCTGATGGGGAAGAACTTTTGAAGATGGCATTAGAAAAGAAACCGGATTTAATTATTACAGATATTAATATGCCGCTTTTGGATGGTATTGAAGCTATTAAAAAGATTAATGAGCAAATTTTTATTCCTAGTATAATAATAAGTGGTTATCATGACAAAGAGTTAATTGAAAGAGCAACGAAAGAAGGTATATTTAATTATTTAATTAAGCCAGTAGATGTCTGGGACTTAAAAGTCGCTATAGAGGTGTTTATATCTAAATTTGAGGAGTTTCAAAAAATGAAGGGCAAACTGGATGATACTGAGAAATCTCTTGAAAGTCGTAAGTATATAGAAAAAGCTAAAGGGATTATAATGGATAGATTTCATATAAGTGAAGCCGAAGCGATGAAGAGATTGCAGAAAATCAGTAGAGATACTAACAAAAAAATGTTAGAGGTAGCTAATGAGATAATTGCTGCTAATAAGCTTTTAAGTTAATAATTCTGGCTGTATTAATATAGCCAGAAACAAAATATTTTAAACTCTTGACATATTATTAAAGTTGTTGTAATATACATATATGGACAGACAGTAAATATAACAGAAATGTATGGGGAAATTAAAGTTAATTATTTTTAACAACAATGTATACGTTTAAACAAAAACTAGATTTTATAAAAGATAACCTTAAAATGATTACTCAATAATAAATTAATGGTCTAAGAGTTAATTTTATGTTTATGATTGATGTAAAATTAATAACATTAAGCATTTGTTTAAAGTAAAGTAAAAATTTAATATATGGAATTTTGAATTTATGATAGATTTAGGATTCTAGAGGTCATGATGCCTCGTATATACTTGAGAATTGGATTTGTATGCCTTTCTCGTGTATATACGAGGCATCTATTTTTATAAAAACAAATTTTTAATTTAGACTATACATTTCAAACTACTATATGTTAGGGGGGTGTAAAATTGTTTAACTGTGATGTTTAATATAGTTAAGCATCAATTCTAAACTTTAAGAAATTATATTTTTATTGGAAATATCATATAAAATAATTAAGGGGTGATTTTAATGAAAAAGGCATTAGCAATATTAATGATAGCTACATTAGGATTTACAGGATGTAGTCAAACTGCGAAAACAGAAACACCATCAGCAACGGAAGTAGCAGCACCAGATCAACTAGTTATAGGGATGTCTTTCCAAGAGATGGAAAATCCGTATTTTATTACAATGAATGAGGCAGTACAAGAAGCAGCAGATGCAGTTGGAGCTAAGCTTATTGTAACTGACGCTAAACACGATGTAATTAAACAAACTAGTGATATAGAAGACATGATTCAAAAAGGTGTTAAAATTTTATTACTTAACCCAACTGATTCTAAAGGTATAGAAACAGCCGTTATAGAAGCAAAAAAAGCTGGTCTTACTGTAGTTTGTATTGATGCACAAGCAAACGGCCCAATCGATTCATTTGTAGGTTCTAAAAACTATGATGCTGGTTACTTAGCTGGAAAACAAATGGGGAAAGATTTAGGTGGAAAAGGTAAAGTTGCTATTTTAAATGGTATTCCAGTAGTTCCTATCTTAGAAAGAGTAAAAGGTTTTGAAGCTGCTATGAAAGAATTCCCAGATATTAAAGTTGTGGATAACCAAAATGGACAACAAGATCGTGCTAAGGCAATGACTGTAACTGAAAATATGATGCAAACAACTCCAGATTTAAAAGCAATATTTAGTGTTAATGATACAGGTTCTTTAGGATCTGTTGCCGCTATTGAAAGTGCTAGTAAGGATGTAGGAGTTTATAGTGTTGACGGTGCACCAGAAGCAGTTAAAGCTTTATTAGAGGGCGATATATTGAAATGTACAGTAGCTCAGTATCCTCGTGATCAAGTAAGAATTGGTTTTGGAATTGCATTAGCTAAGTATTTAGGAGCAAACGTTCCAGATTCAGTACCAGTAGATGTTAAAGCATTGACAAAAGAAAATGCAGAAGGATTTGCTTGGTAAAATGTAATTATTCAAAATCAGGCATTTCAAATTTTTGGAATGCCTGATTTCGAATATTATAATAAAAAAAGAGGAGGTGTGATAATGGATAAAATTTTGGAACTTGAAGATATAACAAAGGTGTTTCCTGGAGTAAAGGCATTAGACGGTGTAAGTTTTAATTTAATACGTGGAGAAATTCATGCGTTGGTTGGTGAAAATGGAGCAGGTAAATCAACTTTAATGAAAATATTATCTGGGATATATAAACCTACAAATGGTAAGATAATTTTTAATGGAAAAGAGATTGTTTTGGAAAATACAAAGCAGGCGCAGATATTAGGGATAACTATTATACATCAGGAATTTAGTTTAATTCCTTATCTTAATTCAGTAGATAACATATTTTTGGGACGAGAATTAAGAAAGAAAAATGGTCTATTAGATAGAAAGCTTATGAAAGAAAAAACAATGCAATTATTAAAACAAATTAACGTAGAAATTGATGTAGACAAAACAGTAGATGGTCTTAGTGTGGCTGAGCAACAATTCGTTGAGATAGCCAAGGCTCTTTCTGTCAACGCAAATCTTTTAATACTAGATGAACCAACTGCAACATTAACAGTGGGAGAGGTAAAGCATCTCTTCGATTTAATGAAGACTCTTAAGGCAAAGGGAGTAACTATGGTCTTTATCTCACATCATATGGATGAAATATTTGAGATAGCCGATAGATTTTCTGTTTTGAGAGATGGAAAAGGGATAGGTACTGAATTAGTAAATAAAGTTACAGAAGATGACATTATCCGTATGATGGTAGGTAGAGAATTAGAGGAAATTCTTGAAGAACAAACCTTTTGTGAAAAAACAAAGCAGCTACTTCTTGAAGTTAAGATACTAAAAAACAAAAGGGTTAATGGTGTATCATTTAAACTAAATAAAGGTGAAATTCTAGGAATTTCAGGGTTAGTAGGGTCTGGAAGAAGTGAAGTAGTGAGGGCATTAATTGGTGCGGATAAAGCAGATGAAAAAGAAATCTATATGAATGAAAAAAAGGTTAATATAAAATCCCCATATGAAGCATTAAAGCTTGGTATAGCTTTAATACCTGAGGATCGAAAAACCCAAGGGTTAATTTTAGAATCATCTGTCAAAGATAATGTAAGTTTATCATCATTGAATAAAGTCACGAACAAATACAATTTTATTGATAAAGCAAAAGAAAGGGACATAGTAGAAGAATATGTATCCAGTTTAAAAATAAAAACTCCTGATATAGATAGGATGGTAAAGAATTTAAGTGGTGGAAATCAACAAAAGGTAGTAATAGCTAAATGTTTGAATACAGCTTGTGAAATCTTGATTTTTGATGAACCTACTAGGGGAATAGACGTAGGAGCTAAGGCGGAAATATATAAATTAATGCGACAATTAGTTAACAAGGGCGCTTCAATTATTATGATATCCTCTGAACTGCCAGAAGTTTTAAAAATGAGTGATAGAATATTAGTTATGTGCAAAGGAAAAATTACAGGAGAGCTAAGCTCTAAAGAGGCAAATCAAGAAAAAATTATGTATTATGCAACTGGAGGTGGAATAAATGCTTAATTCTCAAAATAATAAAACAAATGAAAAAAAAGATTTAGCATATTTCGTAAAAAAGGTTAAAAACATAGAGTTAAAAAAGGAAATGATAACTTTAATAGGCCTTCTTGCTTTATGTTTAGCAATGACAATGGCATCTGATAAATTTTTACAAACTGATAATTTAGTTAATATTGTAAGACAAGTGTCTGTAAATGGAATTTTAGCCGTCGGTATGACTTTTGTTATTCTAACATCAGGTATAGATCTTTCTGTTGGCGCGATTATGGCACTTTCAAGTACTGTAATGGCTAGTGCCATGATTAATTACGGAATTTCTCCTGTTGTAGCGGTAATGCTCGGAATTGGAGTAGGAGCATTATTTGGTCTTGTAAATGGTACGCTTATAGCATATGCAAAGCTACCACCAATTATAGTTACACTTGCTATGATGGAAATTCCTCGTGGGATAGCGCTTATTCATACGGGAGGGTATCCATTAGCTGGTTTGCCAGATGGATTTTCTTTTATAGGTAGAGGATATTTATTTAATGTAATACCTATGCCGGTAGTTATAATGCTTGTTATCTATGTTGTTGCTTATATTATTTTACAACACTTACCAATGGGGAGATATATCTATGCTATTGGAGGTAATGAAGAGGCTGTTCGGTTATCAGGTATTAAGGTTAAAAAATATAAGATTCTAGCATATCTTACAAGTGGGTTAACAGCTGCAATTACAGGAATGGTATTAACTTCTAGGTTAATGTCCGGACAACCCAATGTAGGTGTCGGGTTTGAATTAGATGCTATCGCAGCGGTAGTATTAGGTGGTACTGACATAGCCGGTGGCCGTGGAACAATTTTTGGAACTTTCTTAGGTGTATTAATTATAGGCGTATTAAGTAATGGATTGAACCTTATGGGAGTTTCACCGTATGTTCAAAGGGTATTAAAAGGATTAATAATAATCTTTGCTATTTACTTTAGTTCCAAAAAGAAAAAATAGATTAATGAAATGTATTTGTAATTAATTAGCTGTATGTTAAAATATAATTATGCAATGAAAGGTGGATATTAAAATGAGAAAAATTCCAGAAACAATGAAAGCATTAGTAGCTTACGACAAGGGTGATTATCGCTTTGAGCCAAATTATCCTACACCTCAATGTGGACCAGATGATATTATTATTAAAACAGAGGGTTGCGGAGTTTGTGCAGGAGATCTAAAATGTCAACATGGAGCTGCTATGTTTTGGGGAGATGAATCTCAGCCTTCTTGGGTTAAACCGCCATTTATTCCTGGACATGAATTTCTTGGAATAGTTGTGGAGCTTGGCGCTAATGTATCGGATTATGTAATTGGTGATAGATTAACAGCTGATCAAATAGTTCCATGTGGAGAATGTAGATTTTGTAAGGATGGTCACTACTGGATGTGCCAACCTCATGATATGTTTGGATTTCAAAGTTATAATAATGGTGGTATGGCGGAATACGTTCGTTATCCTAAAAATGCTGTTATACACAAAGTTCCAAAAGTGATGAAACTCGAAGATGCCTTATTAATTGAACCTTATGCATGTTCTAAACACTGCGTTGATAGAGCTCAAATCGGATGCGAAGATGTAGTAGTAATATCAGGCGCAGGAACACTTGGACTAGGTATGATCACTTATGCAAAAATGAAAAACGCGAAAAAATTAATTGTTTTGGATATGGTTGATTCACGTCTTGAGAAGGCAAAAGAATTTGGTGCTGATATTGTAATGAATCCATCTAAAACTAACGTTGTTCAAGAAATTCTTGATATGACAGAAGGTTATGGTTGCGATATTTACATTGAGGCAACTGGACATCCGTCTAGCGTAATACAAGGATTAAGCATGGTAAGGAAATTAGGACGTTTTGTTGAATTTAGTGTTTTCGGAGCACCTACAACTGTTGATTGGTCAATTATAGGAGACCGTAAAGAACTGGATATTCTAGGTTCTCACTTAAGCCCATATTGCTATCCGTTTGTTATTGAGAACATTACTAACGGTAATTTAAAAACAGATGGTGTAGTATCCAGCACTTTCCCAATCGAAAAATGGGAAGAAGCTTTTGAGTATGCAACTGGCAAACATGGTGATTTAAAAGTAATACTCACATTCTAGTTAATTTAAATTAAGAATTTAAATATTTCAGAAAAAACTTAATTCATTTATAATAAATTAATTAATCACTATAGCGCCTTACAAATGTAAATTGCTATAGTGATTATATTTTAAGGAAGGATGTTATATATTTGAATACGTATTATATTGGACTTTACGAAAAATCTATGCCAAACTCACTGTCTATAAAAGAAAAGTTGATGGAAGCAAAGAAGGCCGGTTTTGATTTTATGGAAATAAGTATTGATGAAAGTGACGAAAAACTAGGACGCTTAAAGTGGAATAGAGATAAGCGGTTTGAGCTTATTAAAGATATATCAGAAGCAGGTATTAAAATAATGACTATGTGCCTTAGCGGTCATAGAAAGTTTCCAATAGGTAGTGAAGATAAAGAAATACGGGAATGTGGCATGAAGATCATGAGTGATGCAATTGATTTTGCTGTTGATATTGGAGTGAGAATTATACAAATTGCAGGCTATGATGA
>NZ_JAENWL010000123.1 GCF_016650095.1 Clostridium sp.
AAACCTAATTTCTCAGCGTTTTCTATGGCTTTATCTAACTGTTTGTATCTATATAATAAAAGATTTCTAGATACTTCTTCTCGTGCTGTACTTAGATAGAAGGGAATGCAGTAAGCTTCAGTATCCCAATAAGTGCCTCCACCATATTTTTCACCGGTGAAACCTTTTGGACCTATATTTAGCCTATGATCTTCTCCAGTATAGGTCTGATTTAGTTGGAATATATTAAATCTAATACCTTGCTGCGCAGAAACATCGCCTTCAATAACTATATCGCTTTCCTTCCACTTTTCACTCCAAGCACGAGCCTGCTCTTTTAATAATACTTCAAACCCATCTTTCTTGGCTTTACTACAAAGTTCTTTAGTTTTTGAAATTAATTCTGATACTTTATAATATCTTGATGAGGTATTTGCAACATATTTATATATTATAACTTCATCATTTTCGATGCAATTAACTAAAGCGGTACTTGCAACATATTTTTCACCTTGGTCTATTTCCACAAGTGGTTCAATTAGTTCACCATTAATTGTTAATTCATAGGTCATATATGTGCAGATGTTAAAATCTAATTTTTTAGTTTTGAGCATCAGAAATGCTTCATATGGTTTAGATTCCTTCGAAATTTCATCCCAAAACTTCTCGTCATAATTAGAATCAGAATTCTTAACATCTCCATCAAGGTAAGGTGTAATCTCTATTTTACCCTTGAAATTTATTGGCTTTATAGAATACTTTATAGCTCCTATTTCGCCACGGGACATGCTTATAAATCTTTTAGCTTTTACCTTAATCTCATTTCCATTTTCAAGTACAGCATTAAAGCTTCTTTGTAAATAGCCTTGCTTCATATTCAAAACTTTTTCGTATTCTTTTACTGTGCACTTTGCAAGATCTAAAGAAATATCATTAATTTTAATGTTAATACCAATCCAATTTGTTGAGTTTAAAACCTTAGCAAAATATTCTGGATATCCATTTTTCCACCAACCAACTCTTGTTTTGTCAGGATAGTAAACCCCCGCTATATAATTTCCTTGAAGAGAAGTCCCACTGTATTCTTCTTCAAAATTTGCTCTTTGTCCCATATATCCATTGCCTAAACTAAAAATACTCTCAGATATTTCGTTGCTTGCAGCATGGAATCCTTCTTCAATGATACTCCATTCATCTAATTTATAGTAGTATTCCATTAAAAACCTCCTAGCGATTCTCTGGGGCACTAAACAATTATTAATTGGTTAGCTCCTTGTAATTTTATTTTATCAAAAGTCATATCTACAAAATCTAAAAGCACTAAATCAGCTTTATTTAATATGGTTTTAGAACCTATTCCAATGCAATGCATTCCTGCGTTAATAGCAGCTGCAACGCCTGCCTCCGCATCTTCAAATACAATACACTGACAAGGTAATACTTTAAGCGCCTGCGCACCTTTTAAGAAAACCTCAGGATCAGGCTTTGCTTTAGACACTTTTGTACCATCAATTATCACATCAAAATAAGCCGTTAAATTCAACTTATTAAGAATAAGCATAGAATTTTTACTCGCAGAACCTAAGGCTATTTTCATACTATTTGCCTTGACACTTTCTAAAAAAACTATAACCCCAGGTAAAATATCACGAGGTGTTAATTTCGAAATATATTCCACATACCAAATATTCTTTTTCTCTGCTAGTTCATCTTTTTTATCTTGATCCAATGTTACATTTCCTATTTCCAATATTATGTCCAGTGACCGCATTCTGCTTACGCCTTTTAGCCTCTCATTGTCTTTTAAAGAAAACTCAATGTTTAGCTCTTGGGCTAGCTTCTTCCATGCCAAATAATGATATTTAGCAGTATCAACTAATACACCATCTAAATCAAATATAAATGCTTTAATGTTATTCATAACTTCCCCCTCTAATTTTACGCATCTTCAAAAAAATAAATAGTCAATATGCTTATCTATTTTTACAATGCTGTATATTATGGTTTAAACCCTATTGTATTATAATAATATAAAATTACGCATTTGTGAATGCGTTTGCACAAAATATTTTGTATTTTTTTTATGAAGGGGATAATTGTTGCAATAAAAGTAAAATAACTTACTTATTAGTTAGCTGAATGTTCCTTATGCATAACCTTGCTTAATATAATATTTAATAATATAATAAGCATAGATTATTTTTAGAAAGTAGGAAGTGATTTTTTAATGTCAGTAACTATAAAAGATGTAGCTAAGCTAGCAAATGTATCACCCTCAACAGTTTCAAGAGTAATTGCGGATAATCCTAAAATTAGTGACGCAACAAAACAAAAGGTCTATAAAGCATTGAAGGAAATGGATTATCATCCTAATGCAATAGCTAGGAGCCTAGTTAGTAAAACAACAAAAACAATAGGACTAATTTTACCTAACACTGATGAGGATTTATTTGTTAATCCTTTTTTTATTCAAATTATGCGAGGTATAAGTCATTATGCGCAAAAAAAAGGATATTATATTTTGTATGCTTACAGTAGTAATGAAGATCAAGAAGTAGAGTATATAGCAAGTTTAATAAATAGTAGAAGAACTGATGGGATTATTTTAGCAACAGTACGGAAGGATGACAAATGTATTGCCTACTTAAAAAAAGCAGATTATCCTTTCGTAGTTATAGGTAAGCCAGAAAATACAGAAGGGATTTTATGGGTTGATAATGATAACTTTCACGCTATGTATAATGTTGTTAATTATCTTATACAAAAGGGCGAGAAAAAAATTGCATTTATAGGAGGGTCTCCTAATCTTAATGTAACTATAAATAGATTAGAAGGTTATAAGAGTGCAATGAATAATATTGGAATAAAAATAGATGAAAACATGATACAAGTAGCAGAGTTTACAGAAAATAGTGGATATGATGCTATGAAAAAAATATTGAATAACTCAAGCCCTACAGCCGTTGTCACAACAGATGATTTAATTGCCTTTGGTGCATCTAGAGCTATAAGTGAAATGTCAGATCAACATATTTCTATTGTTGGGTTTAATAACACACCCCTTGCAACTTACAGAATTCCTGCATTATCTTCAGTAGATATTAATTCTGAAGAGTTAGGTTATTTTGCAGTTAAATTATTAATAAACAAATTAGAGAATGATAAAGAATATATAAGTAATTATATTATTGATACAAAATTGGTTGAAAGAGAGTCAACTAAATAACGCTAAATTACTATGGTTATTTTTTAGGTGTGCTTACATACTATGAATAAAATATCCTTTACTATATTCTTTATTATTTTTAAGGAGAGAGATTTAATAATGGAAGAAATATTACAAATCCACGAATCTACTTACAATGGGGATGATTTAGGCGCAGCTTATACTGCGATAAATACAACATTTAAGGTTTGGGCACCAACTGCGGAAAAAATTACAGTAGTGGTTTATGAGACTTTTAATGATGACTTAGGTCAAAAGCATGAAATGATTAAAAGGGAAAAAGGAGTTTGGGAGTTTAAACTTAATGGCAATTTGAGAAATAAATATTATAATTATTTAGTATTAAATGGTGAAGAGGAAAAGGAAACACCAGATATCTATACTAAAGGTGCAAGTGCTAATGGGAAAAAGGGTATGATTGTTGATTTTCAATCTCTAAATCCTATCGATTGGGAAATTCATAAAAAACCTTTACCAATTAACAGAACTGAGGCAGTAATATATGAACTTCATGTTAGGGATTTTTCAGTATCACAAGATTCAGGAATTAAAAATAAAGGAAAATATCTAGCTTTCACTGAAAAAAACACCAAAACTCCTGAGGGTGTTGTTACGGGACTCGACCATCTTAAAGATTTAGGAATAACTCATGTTCATTTATTACCTGTTTTTGATTTTGCAAGTGTGGATGAAACTGTGGGGGGCTATAATTGGGGATATGATCCATATTTATATAATGTTCCTGAAGGTTCTTATGCTACGGATTCACAAGATGGTACAGTACGAATTAAAGAATTTAAGAATATGATTCAAACACTGCATGAAAATGGCATTAGTGTAATTATGGATGTTGTATATAATCATACCTCTACTACAGGAAATTCACCAATGGACATTTTGGTACCGGGGTATTACTATAGAAAAGATGACGATGGCAACGCTACTAATGGTTCAGGTTGTGGAAATGAAACTGCGTCAGAGAAACCGATGATGCGAAAATTTATAGTAGATAGTATTAAGTTCTGGGCAGAGGAATACCAAATAGATGGATTTAGATTTGATTTAATGGCCCTTTATGATATTGATACAATGAAAGAAATAGTGACGCAAGCAAAAGTTATTAACCCAAATATTATTATTTATGGGGAACCATGGACAGGGGGAGCATCATCATTACCATTCTCATTGCAGGTTAAAAAAGGTAGTCAAAAGGGTATGCAGGTATCTGTATTTAATGATGGCTTAAGAAATGCAATAAAGGGGGATAATGACGGTAACCAGATAGGCTTTGTAAATGGTGGAGTAGGACTAGAACTAGAAATTAAAAAGGGGATTGTGGGCGCCATTGATTTTTACGATGAAATTTCTGATTTTTCCAAGGAACCTGGAGAATCCATAAACTATGCAAGTGCTCATGATAATTTATGCTTATTTGATAAATTTGAAAAAAGCAATCCTAACAATACTCCTTTAGAAAGAGAAAAAATGAATAGATTGGCTTTATCTATAATCCTTACATCTCAAGGAGTGCCTTTCATTCAAGGTGGGACTGAAATACTAAGGACCAAACAAGGAAACCACAATAGCTATAATTCTGGTGATGAGGTAAATGAAATACGCTGGAGTAGGAAAGCTGAGTTCTCAGAAACCTATGAATATATTAAGGGTTTAATTTCTTTAAGAAAAAGCCAAAAGGTAATGACCTTAGACAATGATTGTGAAGTAAGAGACTCTTTGTTATTCCTTGAAACGCCTTGTAACTGCGTAGCTTATGAACTAACTTCCAGCAACACTGAGGATTACCATAAATTAATTATAATTCATAATGCGAACAAAGAAGAAATAAAAATTATTTTACCGGACACCACAGAGTGGAAGATCTTAGCAAATGAATATGAAGTAAATAAAACCGGTGTGAGTAAAGGATCTAAAACTTGCATTAACGAGGTAATTGTACCATACCTTTCTACCTATATATTATGTAAATAATCATTAAAAAGATATAGTGCAGTCCATCGCACTATATCTTTTATTCTAATTCATATTAAGATTTACCCATTACTTTGATGGAGTATTAAAATCTAAGGCTCTATCTCAATATAAGCTATTGCCTTTTTGTTAAATAAATATTTCTTGCCCATAGTGTTAATTTCATGAGGTCTGGAGTTTTCAAAATTGTAAAACCAACTTTTAAACAGATCAGATTCAGATTGTTTTAATTCAAATAATTCTTTTTCACCACTAATAAAAGAAATCGTTAACATTTTATGCACTCCCTTTCAAGTACAGAATATTCTGTACTATTACTTATTCTATACATAAATTAAATCCCCTCTATTCAGACATCAATTTATATGAAAATATTTTTAATTATTAACCATAAACATAAGAATTATCTAATATGGAAAGAAATTTATCTAATTTAACCTTTTTAGTAAAAATATTGAAAATAATTTTATATAAAAAAAAGAAACCTTCACTAAAGCATTAGCAGTGATAGATTTGCTTTTTTGTTATTAGTCTAAACATTCTAGACATTCATTGATTACATCTTCTGTAATTTCAATTAGTTCGTCGTTTCTCATATAAACACCTCCTTAATAGTCGAGTGCGGCACAAAACAAATATTAATTATTTTGCTCCTTTAATTTGATTTAAAGTATTGCTATAACAAAACACGATATGTTATAAGCTTTGTCAGTACGTTATTCAATAAAATTTTTCATAAGGGATTCATTAAGAAATTTTAGAATGAAGAGGGTAAGAATTAAAGAATTGAAATTTTAAAATTCATGTCTTCTCTTTTGTTAAGTGAATTAATGATCCGTTTTTATGCAATGTATTAGCAAGTATTTCATACTTTTGCAAATATTTTATTGCGACTAGGTAACTCTATAAGTATACCTCATTCTAATTAGAAATGCAAGTGAATTTTTGAAATAAATGCAAATTACAATATTTAAGTCGATTTACCATATTAGAAATAGAAGAATGATAAATCGACTTTTAATATTAATTTTTTCTGAAATATTATTAATTTATAATTTATAATTTTTATTTTGAAATAATGGCTTGAACTCTGCCTACCTGGCCATCTTCTAACATAACTTTTATACCCCTTGGGTGTACTGCCGAGTTTGTTAACAACCTTTTTACTACACCTCTGGTAAGCTTATCAGTTCTTTGGTCTTTTTTTAATACAACATCTACAGTAATACCAATAGGTATATTACTTCTTATTTGTCCTCTTTTATCATTTTGAGTATTCATTATTTGTAGTCTCCTTCAATAAAATTACTTGCTTTATATACAAACAATACTCTAATTACCATTGTCTTGTCAAAAAAAATTGTATGAAAACCGTTTTGTATGGAAAATATATTGTAGAAAATACTTTTTTAGAAAGGAGAAATTATGATGTTCGAATCCTTGTCATTTATACCTGATAATCTTATAAATCCAATTATATCATCTACTTCTATTATAATTGGTGCAATTTTAGGCGGCATTTTCAGTTGGTTCATAACTAAAAATTCAACTTGCAGGTCAATAGAGACGCAAAGTAAAATTGAAAAAGCTAATAGAGAGTATCAGGAACAAAATAAAGCTCGCAAACTCAGTGAGTATGTGATTAGTATTCGATTAGATATATGCACAGCTTTATTTCAAAGTTTAAGAACGTTAAAAGAATTTGATGATAATGATAAAATTAGCATTTACCCTATACCCATGAACTTTAATTATGCTGTATCTATTTCAGCTTTGGAAAAAAAATTTAGTTTAAAAGAAATGAGTTACATATATCAACTATATGGAATCATAGAAAAAATGAATAATGATACAAAAGGATATCATTATGATGAAAAACATTTTGCTTTAATAAAAGAAGACTATGAGATGTTTATTAAAAAACTTTACGGAGATAATTTTTCGAAAGCATTAGCCTTGGATATCGATACAGTAACCTATGAAAATTTATATAATAATAAAATTATAAAACTCGGGTATAAAGATGTACTAATTAAGTTAGACAGTATTAATTATTAAAATTGGGAAGATTTAGTTATTTAAAGTCCCCAATTACCTATTTCAATAAAAAATAATCTTTAACTCTCAATATTGTATTGAAATTTTGACCGAATTGAGCTAAACTGATTAGTAGAGAAAATAACAAGTTAAGTTAGAATTTTAAAAATAAAAAGATATAGAAAATAAAAATGTAGAAATCATGAATTGAAACATAAATTCTATAAATCTAACTTTCTTAATTCGCTTCAAAAGGAGAGAAAATTTATGTCAACTAATAATATTGAAATGATGAAAAAGATCATTGAGGAAAAGAAAAAGAAAAGCTCAGAGCAGGGTGGAATTTCTAGACCTACTAAAGTAATTGGTAAACAAAGAAAAGCAGCAATAAGCAATAAAAAAACTGGCGGTTTATTTGATAAATAGAAATAGATCCTTAAGCGGAACTTTATTTCATAATATATTTATATATAATACCAAAATTATAATGAAAAAGATTAAAGAAAATGAGTTACTAATTTTCTTTAATCTTTTTTTTTACAAAATATATCTCCTGAAATAATAAAGGGTATGAAATATATTCATGAACTAAATTAACAAAACATATTATTAATGAACAAAATCACTTCTTTATTAGCATAGGTAATACAATTATGATAAAATTTTAACTAGTAGAGAGTAGATAAATATGTAAATAATGTATATGATTTATTCTATGATAATATTTTAACTATAGGGGGTATTTGTAATGAAAAATAAAAAAATAATTTCCATAATAGCTGCTAGTGTAATTGCGCTATCAGTATTAAGCGGATGTGGTAAAACAGAAGAACCAGCAGTAGAAACTAAAGCACCTGAAGCAACAGTAGAAACTACAACTCCTGAACCAGTAGCTGAGACTAAAGCGCCTGAAGTATATACAGCTACAGCTCCGGATTTTGATGAACGTGGTTGGAAAGGTGAGGTAACAGTAACTTATACAGATGGGAAAATATCTAAAGTAGAATATGTAGAAGTTAAAAAAGATGGAACGAAAAAGAGCGAAGATAAAGCATACGAAGCAATGGAAACTTCTCCTGGAGAAGCTTACACTCAATTAACTGAAGCTGCACTAAAGGATGATAAAGCAATAACAGTTAGTGGCGCAACTGAGATTTCAAATACTTTTAAAACATTATATACTGAAGCTAAGAGTATGAAGAAATAAACTAATAATTAAATTATGCGGACTTTAGACTTAGGTCTAAGGTCTTTCTTATTGATAAAGATTGTGTAAGAACATGAAAAAGGCTGCCTAACAAGGCAGCCTTTTAAGGCATTGAAATTACTTTATAATCTGCTATTCTTTTAAATTCAGCTTAATCTTATTAAATAATGGGTTACTTTCTTTCTGAAATGTTGTTAAACAATTCTGTGAATCGATACAGTTCCAATAGGTCCGGTTAAACCTACCAATACCATGCTAATAGGGCCACTAGAATTGTTAACAAATCTGAAAGTTTCGCCTGCTGTTGCTGCATAGATCCTATTAGAGCCGCTTATTATTGGATTTGTTGCTGTTATAGATATACCGCCAATAATTCCCCGAAGTGATGATACCAAGTCAATCTCTATAGAAACTGTTCCAGGATTTGGGGTAACAGCTATCTTCCAGCCTATAACATAAACGCCTGTTGTATTTATTGTAAATACACCTGTTGCTGGAGTATAAATGAGATCAGTTCCTACAATATTTACAGCATCATAAATAATAGTGCCTGTAATTGGAATATCTAGTTTATTAGTTGTTATTACACCATTTGCAAACGAATTAAAACT
>NZ_JAENWL010000109.1 GCF_016650095.1 Clostridium sp.
TATCTAATAAATCACTAAATTGATGTTCAAAGAAGTTAACCCAAGCAGGACAACAACTTGTAAGCATTGGAAGCTTTCCACCATGTTGTAGCCTATGAGCAAATTCGCTAGCTTCTTCCATTATTGTTAAGTCAGCTGCAAAATCAGTATCAAATACTTTAGTGAAGCCTAATGCTCTTAGTGCGGCAACCATTTTTCCGGTAACAGAAGTACCTTGCTCGATTCCAAATTCTTCACCAAGTGCAGCTCTAACTGCAGGAGCAGTTTGAACAACAACAACTTTTCCTGTTTGGTCAAGAGCATTCCAAACTTTAGAAGTATTATTAACCTCTGTTAATGCACCAGTTGGACATACAGAAACACATTTTCCACAGAAAGTACAAGTGGTTTCTCCTATTGGTAATGCAAAAGCAGTGGATACAACAGTGCCAAACCCTCTGCCTACACCAGATATAGCTCCAACAGTTTGAATTTCATTACAAACAGTTTCACAACGTCTGCATAATATACATTTATTTGGATCTCTAACAATAGAACTACTTGAATTATCTATAGGATAAGTTGACATTTCGCCCTTATAGCGAATTTCACGAATACCCAGTTCAGCTGCTAACCGTTGTAATTCACACTTAGTATTTCTCTCACATAATAAGCAGTCTTGTGGGTGGTCAGATAGAATTAATTCAAGCACAGTTCTACGTGCTTTAATGGCTCTGATTGAGTTTGTCTTAACATCCATTCCCTCTGTAGCAGGAGTTGAACAGGCAGGGGCTAAGTTTCTTCGACCTATTACTTCAACAACACATACTCTACAAGAACCTGGATGGTTTGTAGTTTTCCCATCATGCATATTTAAATGACATAATGTTGGAATATCTATATTTAACATTTTCGCAGCTTGTAAAATAGTTGTGCCTTGTTTTACGTGGATTTTTTTATCATTTATAGTAAGAGTAATTAAACTCACGGCGTGCACCTCTTTCTTATATTTTTATATTTTGAATTTATTAACATATTATTTTTTTATAATCGCATTAACTGGACATGCAACTAGGCATGCGCCACACTTAATACATTTATCTTGGTCAATAACATGTATTGTTTTAACTTTTCCACTTATGCAGTTAGCTGGACATTGTCTTGCACATTTTGTACATCCGATACATTTATCAGTGATAGTGTATCTTAATAAATTTTTGCATACTCCAGCAGGGCAAGTTTTTTGGTATACGTGAGCTTCATATTCTTCTTTGAAATATTTCATAGTACTTAATACTGGATTTGGAGCAGTTTGTCCCAGGCCACATAGTGAAGTATCTTTGATAGTATTTGCAAGTGATTTTAGCTTGTGTAAATCTAGTTTTGTTCCATTACCTTTTGAAATCTTATCTAACATTTCAAGAAGACGTTTATTTCCTACTCTACAAGGGGTACATTTACCACAAGACTCTTCTACAGTGAATTCTAAGTAGAATTTAGCAATATCAATCATGCAGTTATCTTCATCCATAACAATCATACCGCCGGAACCCATCATAGATCCTATAGCACCAAGTGATTCATAATCTATTGGGGTATCTAAGAATTCTGCTGTAATACATCCACCGGATGGACCGCCTGTTTGAACAGCTTTAAATTCACGACCGTTCTTAATTCCGCCACCGATATCATATATAATTTCTCTAAGGGTTGTGCCCATTGGAACTTCTACCAGCCCAACGTTATTGATCTTGCCAGCAAGAGCGAAAACTTTTGTTCCTTTAGATGTTGCTGTTCCAATAGAACTATACCACGCAGCACCCTTATTAATGATAGCTGGAATATTTGCAAGAGTTTCAACATTGTTAACACAAGTTGGTTTATTCCATAATCCACTTTGAGCTGGGAACGGTGGTTTATTAGTGGGCTCTCCACGTTCACCTTCAATTGACTGAATTAATGCAGTTTCTTCTCCACATACGAAAGCACCAGCACCATATTTAATTTCTATATCAAAGCTAAAATCAGTTCCTAAAATGTTTTTACCAAGAAGTCCTAATGAACGAGCCTGACCTATAGCTGTTCTTAACCTACTAATTGCAAGAGGGTACTCTGCTCTAATATATATATTTCCAATTGAAGCACCAATACTATAACCAGCTATTGCCATTGCTTCTAGAACACTGTGAGGATCACCTTCAAGAATAGAACGGTCCATAAAAGCACCAGGGTCACCTTCATCAGCATTACATATTATATACTTTTGATCAGCATCGTACATTTTAGCAAAAGACCATTTTTTACCTGTTGGGAAGCCGCCGCCGCCTCTTCCTCGAAGTCCTGAATCAATCATTAATTTTATAATATCATCTTGAGACATTTCTGTAATTACTTTACCTAATGCTAAGTAGCCGTTTTCAGCAATGTATTCGTTTATGTCTTCAGGGTTAATGAGTCCACAGTTTCTAAGCGCAATTCTTACTTGCTTCTTATAAAAAGGCATATCTTCCTGTCTTTTTATTTTTGCTTTTGCGCTTGGGTCTTCAAATAAAAGTCTATCTATAACATTGCCTTTTAATAAGTGCTCTTTAACTATTTCCACTGCGTCAGTTGGTTTAACAGTAACGTAAAATACATTGTCAGGAGAAATCTTAACTATTGGACCTTTTTCACAGAATCCAAAACAACCAGTTATATGGGCAGTAACTTCATCAGATAGTCCAGCAGCTGCGATTTCCTTTTGTAGGTTTGCTAATATTTCTTCACTTTGAGCTGACATGCATCCTGTACCACCACAAACTGATAAATACCTTGTACACCTATTACCTTCAGATGATTTCTCAAGTTCTTCGTTTATTTTCCTAAGTTCTAGTAATGTATTATATCTATTTTGAATACTTTTTAGTTCATTAAAAGAATTAATTTTATTCAATATACTTCTCCCCCTATTCAGTGTAATCGCTTGTAGCGTAATCAGCTAATATTTTATCTACTTGTTCTGCTGTAACATGGCCATAAACCTTATCGTTTATAGTTACTACTGGTGCAAGACCGCAAGCTCCTACACATCTTAATGAGCCTAATGTAAATTTGCCATCAGAAGTTGTCTCTCCATTTTTGATGTTTAACTTCTTTTCAAACTCTTCAAGTACGTCTGCGGAACCCCTAACGAAACAAGCAGTTCCCATGCAAACATTCACTACGTACTCCCCTCTTGGATTAATAGTGAAGTAAGAATAGAAAGTTACAACACCATAAACCTTTGAAACTGGAATATTTAACTTTTCTGATACGAAGGCTTGTACTTCATGAGGTAAGTAGCCAAACAAACCTTGTGCTTTGTGAAGCACTTCGATAAGAGCACCTTCTTTGGTTGGAAGAGAATTAATAAATTTTTCTAGAATTATGAAATTTTCTTGATTTAAGCAATTAGAACACACTAATATAGACCTCCTTTAAGATGTATGATTACGTATAGACGGATTGAATTAATTATTATAAGAAATATTTTGAAAAGTAAGTCTTTAACAAACATTATTATTAATATCATATTTGTTTTTCAAGAAATATAAGAAAAGAAAACACATTATGTATGAAATATACATAATAGATAAAATGTTATACTACGTATATTCCAAGCAAAGTGTTTAATTACATTATAATAGAATTCATATAAAAAATCCACTACCTATTTAGTGAATTATCATTAATATAATAAGAAAAAAAACAGCAAAATCAGGAGAGATTTTTATATATTATTTTGTAATAATATGCTAATATTAAATAATAAGAATATTATAAAAAAATAACATGTAAAAACTTGTATAGGATTACTGAATGTGATATATTTTGATTAATATTACAAGAGTGAGGTGTTTATTATGGATTTTGATGCTTTTGGGGAAATTATAAATAAAATAAATGGTGTTCTTAGTACAAAAATAGTAGATAAGGATAATGATATTCAAGAGATGCATATACTGGCTAATACGTTAAGAGCGCCAAAGCAAATAGTAAGAGATATTGAGTCTATTCTTTTAACATCTTTTGACTATAGAATAGATAGAAAAGTTATTAGCATTGCACAAATTGAAACAGATGACTGTGACCCTATTAAAAGAATAAAATTTGGGGGTATTTCCTTAGACGTGCAGGCAAAAATGTTAGAGTGTAGTGTTAAGCTCCTATATGAAGAAGTAGAATTCTTTGTGACTCAAGTAGGAATTAAAACTGCAGCAAACAGAAAAAAAATAGTAGCCAAGGCAACTATTGACGCTGTAGAAAAGATTCTTGGACAAGCTTATGTATTTGATGTGCAAGATGTAATTAGCACTACTAATAAAAATATAACATTTATATCGGTGCTAGTAAATATGGTTACAAATGAATCAGAACAAACCATGGTAGGGTCTGCAATTGTAGAAAATGATATAAATGAAGCTATTGCAAAAGCAACCTTAGCAGCTATAAATAGAAGAGTACAAAAGAACAAATTTTAACGACATTTAAGAAGGCGAATAGTTCTTAATTATACAAGCGGAGAATGAACAACCATAATATAAACAAATTTTCGGAAGCAGTTTAACCTCCTATTGGATTCGTTAACATTACAACACCGAGGGAAATGAATTGACAACTTTAAGAGTTGTTGAAAAGCCACTAAGTGGCTCTTAACTTGATTTAAAGGCCGATATCATACTATTCTTCAAAAACTTAGTTTGTAAAATTATTATTTGAATGTTTACCCTAGCGGAGTTAGAATATGATAGGTTATAGCGTAGCCCTATTAATTTAAATCAAAGGGGGATTTTAATAATGAGAAAATTAACTACAATATTATTAGCTATATTAGCACTTGCTATAGCTGGTGGTTCATCAGCTAGTTGGATGTGGTAATTTAGGATTATCGGCCTTTAATATATATAGGAGGAAACTAATGAAGAAACTTCCGTTGAATTTAAAAATGTATATTTTAACTATATATCTTATAACAATTATATCCATCGTCTTTTTCTTTAAAACAGAATATAAAAATTTCTTTTCAATTAGATTTGATATTTTAGTATTTTTTATACTTTTAACAGCTTTTACAGAAAGCATTACAGTGATTTATAAAAAAATTTCTTTTAGTACAAGCTTTGCAATAACAGTTGCTTCTTTTATTTTATTTGGAGCCTCAAATGCAATAATAATCTTAGTATTAGGAGTTGCATTTAGAGTACCTAAATATAATAATAAATATAGGCACATATTTAACACACCTTTTTATGGAACACTATTTAATTGTTGTGGATTTACATTACCAATTATATATGGAAATTATTTTTATAAATTAGTAGGTGGTACTACTTATAATGGTAAATTAGATGATAACTTCTTACCAATTATTGTGTTCAGTGTTGTATTTTATATAGTTAATACATTTATTATATCAATTGTATTTTCAATTACTAATAAAAAAGGCATTATATACTCATTTATAAGCAATTTTAAACTAGTATTATTAAATACTTTGGCTATGACTCCATTCGGTATACTCTTAGCTTATTTATTCAATTTATACAGTTATGGCGGTGTTGTCCTTGTACTAATGCCTATAGTATTAGCGAGATACACTTTCTACCTATATATTCAAACAAAATCTCAATATGTTGAAACTGTAGATGCGCTTGTGATTGCTATAGAAGCAAGAGATAGATATACAGAAGGACATTCAAAAAGAGTGGCTAACATTACAGCAAGTATAGCAAAAGAACTCAGATATTCAGAATGGAAAATTGAACAATTAAATATGGCATCCCTTCTACACGATGTTGGAAAGATTGGAATTGATGATCACATATTGAATAAACCTGGGAAACTTACTGATGAGGAATACAATACAATAAAAAACCATCCACTTATAGGCTACAATATTTTAAAAGATATTAAAAATCTTGAAAATATATTACCGATTATCCGTCATCACCATGAACGATATGACGGAAAAGGATATCCAGATGCTAAAAGAGCTGATGAGTTAAGCCTTGATGTTTTTATTGTTCAACTTGCAGATTCTATAGATGCTATGGCTAAAGACAGACCTTATAGAAAAGCTCTAAATCATGATATGGTTCTAGAGGAAGTGAAAAAATGCTCTGGAAGTCAGTTTCATCCGAAAGTAGTTGAGGCATATTTTAAAGTATTAGAAAAACAAAAAATATAAAGTGGGGATTTAAATGTTTATTGAAGCCTTAATTTTTGCGGTGATTTTAGGATATATATTAAAAGGAAATATAAAAAATTTAGAAAATGTAGACTTAAAAGCAGCATATCTTGTTTTTATTTCTTTCTTAATAGAATTTTTTATTGTTATATCTATAAACAAAGGATTTCTTAGTATAGGTATATTTACATATATATTAAATTTTATCATGTATCTTTTATTGGTAGCTTTCATTTATTTTAATAGAAAAAATAAGTATATTGTACTTATGGGATTTGGATTTTTGTTAAATTCGATTCCGATTTTCTTAAATGGAGGGGCAATGCCAGTTAGTCCTAAAGCGGCAGAAATAGCTGGGCTAACTTTAAATATAAGTAGGGAAGGCCTTTATACATTCATAAATGAAAATACTAAGGTATGGTTTTTAGGAGATATCATTCCTTTAACTTTCTTAAGGAATTTTGCCATAAGTATAGGAGATATTATTGCAGTAGTAGGACTAATGTTGTTTATAATTACAGGAATGAAGAGGCAGATTAAAATTAAAGAAAAAAATTAAAGAGAATTTATTTCGAACTATTGGATATAATACATTAAGTATACCAATATCACTTGAATTTTTACCAATTTTGGTGGCTTTTATTGAATTATATTTTGACTTAGTAGTATCAAATACATGAAGGTGAAAATAATTTAAAGAATAAAATAAATTTAAGTTGACTTATTGATTATATAATTTAGAATTAAAATATATAATAATATAAATTAAGAAGTGAAAGGGGAATTTTAAATGAAGAAAAAAATATATATTGATGGAATGAGTTGTTCACATTGTGTAAGTCATGTAAAGGAAGCGTTACTAGATATTGGCGCTAGTAAAGTAAAAGTTGACTTAGAGGAAAAATTTGCAGTAGCAGAATTTGATGATGAAGTAACAGATAATGATATCACAGAGGCTATTGAAGAAATAGGATATGAAGTTACTGAAGTAGAAGAGGACTAATATAGAAAAAGCTTACCAAAATGGTAGGCTTTTTCTTTTGAGGTCACTTATTCATCTCTATTAGACTAGACAACTACAAATATTAATTAAACAATTTTAATTGAACATTTATTTTCTTATCTTGTATTTCTAAAATAACGTAGGAATACCAAGGTTCACGCCTTTTATAAGAGGGTGAACCTGGATTTATCATGAGTATCTTGTTTTTAGTCAAAATCAGTGGTTGATGGCTGTGTCCAAAGACGATTATATCTACTTTATCGTCAATAAATTTATCATAGGCTGTTTCTAATGTATTTTTGGAATTACCATGACCGTGGTATAAACCAATTTTATACCCTTCAACAGTTATGATAGTTTTTTCTTTTAATAAATCTCGGATATATCCTTTATCATTATTTCCCCACACCCCAACAAAGTTCTTATGCTCTCTTAATTTTGAAACTACGCAGGGCGAAATATAATCGCCAGCATGAATTATCATATCAGCTTCTTTAGATAGAATATCTATTAATTTGAAAAGTTTATCGCTATGTTTTTTAACATGAGTATCAGACAGTATTGCAATTTTCATATTTCATCACCTTCTAGTATTATATTATTTTATAGAATGCTTTGATACACTATTAGTATGTGCGTAATATAACATTTCTGCTATAATTATCATATAAATATAAATATAAATATAAATAAAAGCTTGCGAATTTCATAAGAAATTTTAAATGTTAGTAAAGCGTTAGGAGAAAAAATGAATGAAACTGAAGATATAGTCTATGTTTTAGAGGAAACAGGAATAAATATAAATAATGAGAAGTCGTTGCACTCATCTATTAAGCAATGGTATGCTGTGCCGGGGGATAGATTAGAAGTAAAAGTAGATAAATATATAATTGATTTAGTAAGAGAAGATGCATTAATAGAAATACAAACAAGAAATTTTAGTGCCATTGGCAAAAAGCTTAGAGAACTTATTAAGTACAATAAGGTAATGCTTGTACATCCTATAGCTATTGAAAAATATATAGTAACAACAGAGGAAATTGGCACAGTGATTACAAGACGTAAATCGCCTAAAAAAGGAAAACTTACCGATTTATTTGATGAGTTAATTAGAATACCGGATTTGATGGCGGAAGAAAATTTTATACTAGAAATCTTAATGACTAGAGTGGAAGAAATAAGATGCAAAGATGGCAAAGGAAGTTGGAGAAGAAAAGGTATTAGTATTGTGGATAGAAAGCTTGTAGAGGTAACTCAAAAAATCACATTTAGAGAAGTAAAAGATTTCTTGATATTTCTACCAGAAGAACTATCACAAAATTTTACCAATAAAGAATTAGCAAAAGTGTTAAAAGTTAATGTAAGCAAGGCGAGAAAAATTACTTACTGTTTTAGAAAAATGAATATTATAAGACAAGTAGGAAAGCTTAAAAATGAACTCATATTTGAGAGGGTGTGAAGAATGGATAACAAACCAAAAGCTATTTCACTTATGCTCATATCTGCTTTAGCATTTTCAATCATGGGGGCCATGGTAAAACTATCGGGTGATATTCCACTATTTGAAAAGGTCTTTTATAGAAATCTAGTAAGTTTAGGTATGGCATACATTATGATAAGAAATACCAAGGTGAGTTTTTTTGGAAAGAAAGAAAATCAGAAATATTTACTTTCTAGATCATTATTAGGACTTTTAGGCGTAATATTAAGTTTTTATGCAATAAATTATTTAGTACTTTCAGATGCAAGTATGTTAAATAAAATATCACCTTTTTTTGTGACTTTATTTGCTGCAATATTTTTAAAGGAGAAACTTAGTAAAGTTCAAATTCCGGTATTATTCGTTGTATTTATGGGAGCTCTATTAATTATTAAGCCCCAATTTAATTTTTCAGTTGTTCCTTCACTTTCAGGGTTTCTATCTGCTATGTGTGCGGGATCTACTTATACTATAATTAGATTTTTAAGAGATAGAGAAAAAGCTTCAACTATTGTATTTTATTTTTCTTTTGTTTCAGTGGTAGTAATATTTCCACTGATGATGCTATCTTATCAAAAACCCACTTTGATTCAGCTTATGTACTTAATAGGAATAGGGATTTTTGCGGGTATTGGCCAACTCGCGTTAACAAGTGCTTATAGATATGCACCAGCAGGAGAGGTATCAATTTATGACTATACTAGTATAGTATTTTCTGCAATTATAGGATTTATAGTTTGGTCAGAAGTTCCAGACTTTTTAAGTATTATGGGAACATTAATTATTATTTCAGCAGCAATTTTTATGTATTTCTATAATGAGAAAAGAGTTTTGCAAAAAAAAAATTAGGTGAATTGTTATAATAAGTAAATTAGGCCGTCAGGGTAGAATATATTTAGTATTTATTTTCAAATTAGCTTTTTAGGTGATAAATAATGAAGTATAATATAAATACAACATTATTATATATAAAGTACATGAGTTGGAAATTAAATAATAAAAGGATAAAAATAAGTGGAATAAACTAA
>NZ_JAENWL010000207.1 GCF_016650095.1 Clostridium sp.
AAATACAACACTGGATAAACAATTATCCAAGAAGGATTTTTAACGGTTTATCTGCTAATATGATGGAACAGAAAACCATTACAGCTTAACATTATATTTTTATTGAAATTTCCGGACATTTTATATTGCAATCTACATATCAACGAATTGTTTGCTAAATTAGGTTGACAGGGATTAGAATATGAAGTACTATTATTAAAAGAATAAATAATAATTCACCTTTAATTTGGTCCGGGAGACTGAGAAGGAGTAGATGTTTTATATTGTTATTACTACGCCTTCTCATAATAGAGATGGCGTTTTTTATTAAAAAAATAAATCTAATATTTTAAAAGTACTGTAGTACCTTTAAATTTGGTCCGGAGAGGCTGAGAAGGAGTGGGTAATATGTTAAAAGGAAGACACTTAATTGATCCAATGGATTTCACAATACTAGAACTAGAGGAGATTTTTGATTATGCAGATGAAATAATTAAATGTCCTGAAAATTTCTCTCATAAATGTGATGGAAAAATTTTAGCAACATTATTTTATGAACCAAGTACGCGGACAAGGTTAAGCTTTGAAGCGGCAATGTTAAGACTGGGAGGCCAGGTATTAGGTTTTTCTGAGGCAAAATCAAGTTCGGCTTCAAAAGGTGAAAGTGTAGCAGATACTATAAGGACAGTAGAATGTTATGCGGATATTGCAGCAATGAGGCATCCCAAAGAAGGAGCACCAAAGGTTGCTTCTATGAATTCACATATGCCAGTAATAAATGCTGGTGATGGCGGACATCAACATCCAACTCAAACACTTACAGATCTTTTAACCATAAGAAATATTAAAGGAGCATTATCAAACCTAACCATAGGAATTTGTGGAGATTTAAAGTTTGGTAGAACGGTTCACTCTCTAATAAATGCCATGTCAAGATATGAAAATATTAAATTCGTACTAATTTCACCAAATGAATTATCAATTCCAGAGTACATTAAAGTAGAAGTTTTGGAAAAGAATAATATAGAGTTCCTCCAAGTTGAAAAATTAGAAGAGGTTATTTGTGATTTGGATATACTATATATGACTAGAGTTCAAAAGGAAAGATTTTTTAATGAGGAAGATTATGTGCGGCTTAAAGATAGTTATATACTGGACAAAGAGAAAATGAAAAAGGCTAAGAAAGATATGATAATTATGCACCCACTTCCTAGGGTTAATGAAATATCTGTGGAAATTGATGCTGATCCAAGAGCGTGTTACTTTAAACAAGCAAAATATGGTATGTATGCAAGAATGGCACTTATAGCTAAGCTTTTGGGGGTGGATAAATAATGGTAACAATAAATAGTATAAAAAGAGGAATAGTAATAGATCATATTAAAGCTGGGGTTGGACTTAAAATATTTAACTATTTAGGTCTTGATAAGGCTGAGTTTACAGTGGCGCTTATTATGAATGCACCTAGTGGGAAGCTAGGCCGTAAAGATATAATTAAGATAGAAAACGAAATTGATATAGATTTTACAGTGCTTGGGTTTATAGATTCCAATATAACAATAAATATAATAACTGGAGAAGAAATTGAAAATAAATTTAAACTAAAATTGCCAGAGAAGATTGAGAATGTTATAAAATGCAATAATCCAAGATGTATCGCGTCTATAGAGCAGGAAATTTCGAATAACTTCTACTTAGCAAATAGAGAAAAGGGCGAGTACAGATGCGTATATTGTGATGAGATTAATAATCATAATAGTCTAAAATAAAGCACATAATTATAATTAAAAAGTATGTACGATTTGGACAAAACTTCAGATGTCTTAAATCGTACATATAAATATAGACAGTGTGGAAGGGATGGTAGGACTATGGAACTTTTAATTGTGAATGCAAGAATAGTTGATTCATCACAGGATTTTATTGGCGATGTTTATATAAAGAGTGGAATAATATACGAAATAGGAAAGAAATTAGAAAAAGACTGTGAGGTAATTGACGGAGAGGGATATATTTTAGCACCTTCTTTTGTAGATCTTCACAGTCATTTTAGAGAACCGGGATATACATATAAAGAAGATTTATTATCTGGGAGTCAGGCGGCAGTACGGGGTGGATATACTGCTGTAAACCTTATGGCAAATACAAAACCAGTATGCAGCTCAATGGATACAATAGATAAGGTGCTAAGTAAAGCTAGAGAAATAAATCTTGTAGATGTTCATCAATGCGCATCTATTACGGAAAATTTGTTAGGAAAATCTATAGCCCATTTAGGTAATTTAACCACTGAAGTAAAATTTATATCAGATGACGGCAAGGGCGTTTCGAGTAACAGTGTAATGCTTGAGGCGATGAAGGTTGCTAAAGGAAAGAATTTAACAATAATATCCCATGCTGAAAATGAAGAAATGGTAGACATTGATACAAGGCTCGCTGAAAATATGATGACGTGGAGAGATATAACCCTTTCAGAATTTACAGGTTGCAGGCTTCACTTAGCTCATGTTAGTACAAAAGAGGCTATGAAGTATATTATAGATGGAAAGCGTCAGGGGAGCCTTATAACATGTGAAGTTACACCACATCATTTAGGATGTACTTCGGAAACTAAGTATAGAGTCAATCCACCAATAAGAAATACTGAAGATGTAAATTTTTTAATTAAAGCCATAAAAGATGGATTTGTGGATGTTATAGCTACTGACCATGCACCACATAGTTTTGATGATAAAGTAAACGGGGCTCCAGGCATATCCGGTTTAGAAACCTCATTTCCTATATGCTACACTAAACTTATAGGCGAGGGACATATTACTTTAAATAAACTTTCTGAACTCATGTCAAAAAACCCATCTAAAATTATGAAACTAAACAAGGGTGAAATCAAAATAGGTTACGACGGAGACTTGGTGCTCTTAGATACTAAAACTGAATATAAAATTGATTCGACCCAGTTTGTATCTAAAGGACATAATTCTCCGTTTGATGGCAAGACTGTAGTTGGAAGAGTAATGTGCACCATCAAGGCAGGGAGAATGGTTTATAAATCAAAGGAATTTAATATTTAATATTTACAAATAAATTAGAAAAGGTGGAATAATGGTTGATTATAGATAGATTATTTAAAAGTGTAGAAAAAAAAGGCAATGTATGTGTGGGACTTGATACAGATTTAGAATACTTACCGGTAGAGTTTAGAAATAAATTTATGCATGATGAACATGCGTTATATAGATTTAATCAAATGATAATCGATGCTACTTTTGATGTGGCGGCTTGTTATAAGGTGCAAATAGCATATTATGAAGCTCTGGGACTTAAAGGTTTAAAAGTATACAAAGATACTTTAGAATATATAAAAAGTAAAGGGTGTTTAGCAATTGCAGATATTAAAAGAGGGGATATTGCTAAAACTGCACAAATGTATGCTAAAGCACATTTTGAAGGTGATTTTGAAAGTGATTTTATAACTGTAAATCCATATATGGGTATGGATAGCATTGAGCCATATCTTCCTTATTTAAAAAATAAGGAAAAAGGATTATTTTCACTTGTAAGAACTTCAAACAAAGGTGCAGAGGATATTGAGTACATAGAAAATAAAGAAAATAAAAAAGTTTATGATGTTGTCGGAGAAAAGTTATTAAAAATTGGAAGTGAATATATGGGAGAATGCGGGTATAGTTCGATAGGTGGAGTTGTTGGTTGCACGCATATAGATGAAGGATTAAAGATGAGGAAAGACTTAGATAAAATGTTTTTCTTAATACCGGGTTATGGGGCACAAGGTGGCGCAGCTGCAGATGTAGCTATATATTTAAAAAATGGAAATGGTGGAGTGGTAAATGCATCAAGAAGTATTTTGCTTGCATATAAGAAGATAGAAAATGGTGTAAATAAGTTTGAACAGTGTGCTAGAGCAGAAGCAATAAAAATGAGAGATGAAATAAGAAAAGCTGCAAATGAGGCACATCAAAATAAATAATCAACAATTATTATAAAATACTGGAGGGGTTTACTTGATATGCACAGTTGCGAAGACATATGAAAATGTTGAAATAAGCGAGGGTGTCTTTAAACTTTCTATAAAAGGTACGTTTAACGTAAAGCCAGGACAATTTTTTATGTTAAAAGTAGGAGAGCGGGAACCGCTATTACCAAGACCTATAAGTGTGTACGATGTTGATGATAGGTCAATAAGCTTTCTATACCAAATAGTAGGAGAAGGTACAAAGATTCTTAGTAAACTTTCAGAAAATGATGAAGTTCAGTTAATGGGTCCTCTCGGAAATGGATTTGAAGTAGAAAAAATAAAAGGGAAGATTGCTGTCGTATCTGGAGGAATTGGAATAGCACCACTTAGTTATTTGATCAAAAAGCTTACAGATTGTGAAATAGACTTGTATGCGGGGTTTAGAACTGTGGACTATTCTGTGGATACTGTGGAAAGATTTGTAAAAAATATATACTTATCCACAGAAAGTGGGAAAATTGGTCATAAGGGATATATAACAGATATAATAAATCCGCAAAAATATCAAACAATTATATGTTGTGGGCCAGAAATTATGATGAGAAAAGTTATAAGTATATGCAATGATGCAAAAGTGCCAGTATATGTGTCTATGGAAAACCATATGGCCTGCGGAATAGGTGCATGCTTAGTCTGTACTTGTAAAACCAAGGATGGAAATAAAAGAACATGTAAGGATGGTCCAGTTTTTAATGGAAAGGATTTGATTTTTAATGACTAATGTAGAACTGTGTGGTGTGAATCTTAAAAATCCTGTTATTGCTGCATCTGGCACTTTTGGGTTTGGAGAGGAATATAAAGATTATTTCGATATAGGAAGACTTGGGGGCATATCTGGTAAAGGCCTTACGCTTAATGCAAAACAAGGTAATGATGGAATAAGGGTTTATGAATCGCGCGGTGGAATGCTGAACAGCGTAGGACTTCAAAATCCAGGTATTGAAAACTTTATAAAAAAAGAATTGCCTATGATGCTTAAATATAATACAGCTATAATTGCAAATGTTGGGGGAAGTAGCATTGAGGAATATTTGGCTGCAATAGAAAAATTAAATAATGAGGCTATAGATATACTTGAATTAAATATATCCTGCCCTAACGTAAAATGCGGAGGTATGGCTTTTGGAATTAAATCAAAGGTAGCATATGATATCGTTCGCGAAGTAAAAAGTATTTGTAGGAAACCTCTTATGGTTAAGTTATCGCCTAATGCAGAGGATATAGTGGATATGGCTTATAAATGTTGTGAAGCTGGGGCAGATGCATTATCTTTAGTAAATACTTTTAAAGGTATGGCAGTGGATATACAAAGGCGCAAAGCAATATTTAATAATATATATGCTGGGGTATCGGGTCCGGCTATAAAACCTATGGCACTTCGGATGGTGCATGAAGTATGCAAGGCCGTAAATGTACCAGTTGTAGGCATGGGCGGAATATGCTCCGCAGAAGATGCTATAGAATTCATAATGGTTGGAGCACAAGCGGTTGGAGTAGGTACTGCTAATTTCATAAAGCCTGATATTTGCATAGATATAATAGAAGGCATTGAAGGGTATATGACACGCGAAGGTATCAAAGATTTAAGTGAGATTAGAGGGATTATTTAGGGAAATTGGCAGTGTATAATTGTGAGTTAAGAATTGTAAAATGTCCATTGTATATTGAAAAAAGGAGTGTTAATTATGAATATTAATGTTTTAGATATATTAAAAGAATCAGGTGCCTTACTAGAGGGACATTTTCTATTATCATCAGGAAGACACAGCAATAGATATTGTCAATGTGCAAAATTGCTTCAGTATGCAGACAAAGCTGCAAAAGTTCTAAGTGTAGCAGTGGAAAAAATTAAAGATATAGATTTTGATGTGGTAGTGGGACCGGCTATGGGTGGAATAATAGTAGCTTATGAAGTAGGTAGACAAACTGGAAAGCCTGCTATATTTACTGAAAGGGTCAACGGCACCTTCGAACTTCGAAGGGGATTTGAAATTAAGGCGGGTCAGAAGGTTTTAATTACAGAGGATGTAGTAACTACTGGTAAATCTTCATTAGAAACAATAAAGGTTTTAAAGGAACTTGGTGCAGAAGTAGTTGGGATATGTTGCATAGTAGATAGAGGGAGTAGCACTATTGATTATCCTATCTATAGCTCTATAAAGCTAGATATTGAAAGTTACGATCCAGCTGAATGCCCACTTTGCAAAGCGGGAACACCTTACATAAAACCGGGGAGTAGAAATATAAAATAAGATATCCTTTTTTTCTCAGAGGATGCTTTAACTAAAAGTATATATTGCTGGAATGCTTTCACTTCGCTAAGTAATTCTAAAATTTATTTTATTGTCATTTGCTAAAAAATGCAAACTCGTTACACTCAAACATGCATTTTTATTTACGCAAATGAAAATAAAATAAATTATGAATTACTAAGCTTGTTCAAATGCATTCTACGCAATATATACTTTTGTTAGCATCCTCTGAGAAAAAAGACATAATGAGTTCTCTGGCTTCAACGATATTTTAG
>NZ_JAENWL010000390.1 GCF_016650095.1 Clostridium sp.
CTTATCTTTCAATTATTTTCTTCTTTCCAATAAACGCCATCAGTTGCTCTACATTTGGATACCCTTCCATGTCGCCCTTTACAAGGACCGCCATGGCTCCGACTCCATTTGCATACTCTCCACATTCTATTAAATCTAATTTATTAAGCATTCCTGAAAGAAAACCTGCAGCAAATCCATCTCCTGCACCTACTGTGTCTTGTGGATTTTCTAATCTATATGAATTTATATACAATCGGTTTAATTTATCAGCTACATAACAGCCTTCTTTTCCAAGCTTTACAGCTACAGTGCTACACCCCATATTCATAAAACTATCCGCAATATCCTCAGGGTTTGAGAGTCCAAGGAGCATCTCCCCTTCATCTATACCTGGAAATATTATATCTGATTGTTTTGCAATTTCAAGTAACACTGGTATTGCCTCTCCCTCTGTCCATAATTTAAGTCTAATATTAGGATCAAATGAAACTAATACATTGTTTTCCTTTGCAATTTCTATAGCCTTAAATACTGTTTTTCTACAACTCTCAGAAAGGGCAGGTGTAATACCCGTAATATGAAGTATTTTTGCATCTTTAATATAAGATGCATCTAGCTCCTCTTGTTTTAAAGTGCTAGCTGCTGAATCTTTTCTGTAATAATACACATTTGGATTAGAATGCATAAATCTTTCTTTAAATAATATACCCGTACTTCTCTTTGAATCAAAAATTACTCTGGATACATCAACCCCTTCTCCTCTAATTGTAGCTTGAATATATCTTCCAAATTCGTCATTTCCAAGCTTTGAGAACCATCCAACTTTATGTCCAAGTTTTGCAAGTGCTATTGCAACATTGGACTCTGCCCCTGCAATAGATTTATTGAAATTTTGGACGTATCTTAAAGGTCCTGAGGAATCCGGACCAAATAAAACCATAGACTCCCCAAAAGTTACTACATCCATAATTATCTTTGCACCCTTCCTGATGCATCACCATTCATAAGCGTTTCTACTTCTTCTTTTGACGCAAGGTTAAAATCTCCCTCTACGCTATGCTTAAGGCAAGAAGCAGCTACTGCATATTCAAGAGAATCTTGATTAGAAAGACCTGAAGTTAAACCATATATAATACCTGCACCAAGGGAATCTCCACCGCCAACTCTATCCACTATATGCATTCTATATTTTTTAGAACTATAAAATTCTGATCCATTATATAGCATTGCTGACCAACCATTATCTGAAGCTGAAAAACTTTCACGAAGTGTAATCGCAACATACTTTAAGTTAAATCTATCTGTAAGCTTTCTTGCAACCTCTTTATAACCTTCACCGTTTATTGTTCCACCAGTTATATCTGTTCCTTCTGCACTAATTCCGAATACTTTTTCTGCATCTTCTTCATTTGCTATGACTACATCACAGTACTTCACAATTTCACCCATTACCATGCCAGCTTTTTCACTGCTCCAAAGTTTTTTCCTGAAGTTTAGATCTACACTTACCATAACACCAGCTTCTTTTGCTGCCTTTACTGCATCCAGAGTTATTGCTGCACATTCATCTGATAAAGCAGGTGTTATTCCTGTAAAATGGAACCATTCTGCACCGGAAAATATCTCTTTCCAATTAAAATCTTCTCTTTTAGCCTCTGCAATAGCTGAATAAGCTCTGTCATAAATTACTTTAGAAGGCCTTTGAGATGCTCCCTTTTCACAATAATAAATCCCTACTCGATCTCCGCCACGCGTAATCATATTAGTATTTACACCATATTTCCTAAGCTCATTTACTGCTGCTTGACCAATTTCATGTTTAGGCAATTTTGTTACAAAATATGTGTCTTTACCATAGTTAGCAAGTGACACAGCAACATTAGCTTCTCCTCCACCATAAACAACTCCAAATTCTTTTGCTTGTGCAAATCTTTCAAAACCTGCTGGTGCAAGTCTAAGCATTATCTCACCGAATGTAATAATTTTTCCCATAATATATTTCCTCCTATAAATTCATGACATACCAATTAGGTATGTCAATTAATAAATCATCTAATTTACATATAATTTAATTATTTCTATGCTCTTGCTTTTTTAACTGCTTCAACAAATTTTGCAGCAGTCTGTGTCACTAATTCATAATCTCCAGTTTTTGCTCCTCTAGTTAAATCTCCACCAGTTCCTACTGCTATTGCTCCTGCTTTAATCCAATCCTTAACATTATCAAGTGATACTCCACCAGTCGGCATAAAGTTAGCTTGTGGAAGTGGTCCTTTTAAAGAACTTATTATTGACGGACCAAAAGCATTTCCTGGGAATACCTTTAATACTTCAACCCCTAATTCTAGTCCCTCAATAGCTTCTTTTACTGTCATAATACCTGGCATAACTGCAATTCTATATCTATTACATAACTTTACAGTTTCAGGGTTTAAACTTGGGCTTACTATGTACTTTGCACCAGCTAAAATGCAAGCTCTTGCAGTTTCTGGGTCAAGAACAGTACCTGCTCCAATAAGTACTTCTTCATCATCTTTATATATTTCACATAGTTCTTTAATTATATCTATTGCCCCTGGCACTGTCATTGTAATTTCAAGTGCGTTAATTCCACCTTTTTTAACTGCTTCTACAATTTTTACGCCTTCTTCTTTTGATGTTGCACGAATTACTGCTACTATTCCATATTCACTTATCTTTTGAACTATCTCTAATCTTTTCATTATTTACACCTCTTATTATATATTTTGATATATTATTTATTTTTATTTACAATATTTTTTTAGTGTTAAGCGGACAGCACCTTTTCCAGCATTTAATTCACTAAAGTACGCTTCAATTTTTTCTCCTAGTCCTACTTCGTATAGATCAATACCAAAGATTGACTTGTTAGATAAAATTTTAATTAAAGTCTCATGAACATTTTGCATCTCATTAAATTTAATCTCAGCTATTATAGGAGTTAGTGATGAAAGCATAGGATCGGGACTTAACTCAAATGAATTCCCCGCGTCATCTATAGCCATTAAATAACGACACCATCCTGCTATTGCAAGTGGTATAAATGTTAGGCTTTTAACATCTAGATTAGGACTTTCAACATAAGCTTTAATTGACTCACCAAAGCGTATTCCTAATTTTTGTGAAGTATCACATACAATTCTTTGTGGTGTATCAGGCATAAATGGATTTGGCAAACGTACCTTCATTACCTCATCTATAAAATCCTTAGGTGACATAATACCTGGGTTTACAACAACAGGTAATCCTTCCGTGTAACCTATTCTTTCTATTAATGTTACAAGCTCATTATCATTCATTTCATCTGATATCTTAGTGTAAGATAAAAGACATCC
>NZ_JAENWL010000039.1 GCF_016650095.1 Clostridium sp.
CTGAAACAAATAATGAATTAATAGATTTAAGAAAAGAAAAAGGTGTGGTTTTTGCATATATCAAAAAAAATAATAATCATACCAAGGTAAACTTATAGCATTTTCGCATATTTTGATTTTATATTAAAAGAATATCCAAGCAAAAAAAGACTGATGCTGATGAAAAGGCGTTAGTCTTTTTTAATGTTATATTAATGTTTCTCATACTCTACAGAAAGGTTTTTCCGGCATACTAGATACAACAAAGCCAAAGGCAAGTAAAAGAATTTCACTTGCACCGTTTTCAGTTACATCAAAAAGTAAAATTATATTTACATTTAGTTAGGGTTAGTGTTAAAATGAAAATGTAAAATACTTTTTACATTATGCGGGTTTTTTTTAGTAAAAAATCTCTTGGTGCGTTGTTATGTTTTATAGTTATTTTAGTAATGGTAAGTTACTTATTATAATTTAAATAAGGGAGTGAATTTTATGAAAAAAATGGATGAAATGGAACTGAGTATTACTTTAAAAGCTACAAAATGGGCTTGGGGTTATACAATCCTCTTTCTAGCAATTTGGGTTGTCTATGATTACACTCAGACAGGAATATTAGGATTAGGATTCCTTCTTTTAGTATCGCAAAATATTGTTCTTAGAGGAAGTGAATTATTTTTGAAATGGGAAATTGGAAAAGATGAAAAATAATATAAGAGAATTAAGAAAACACCTTGGATTTAGACAGGAGGATATAGCAACTACGCTTGGTGTTACTAAGCAAACCATAAATGCGATTGAAAATGAAAAGTATAATCCTACTCTGGAATTAGCTATGAACCTTGCTAAACTATTAAACACTACGGTAGAAAAATTATTTATACTTGAAAGGTAAAAAAACTAATCTAATAGAAAAAACTAATACTTTACAAAACCGTCACATTTATAGTTGCGGTTTTTTTAATACAATAGCATACAAAAATAATAAAAATTTATTATTTTTGTATTGCTGACAAAAAATATTTTGTTAAAATACTTGACAAAATATTTTTTGTCACGTATCATTGTAAATATAAGGAATATAGGAGGCGATAATTATGAAAATTACGACAGGGCAAGCTGCGAGAGGGGAAAATTTTTTTAAGAGGCCTATTCTAATAAATAAATTATGGAGAAAAATTGAGTCAGAGAGTAGCATTATAATTTCAGCTCCAAGAAGAGTTGGAAAAACATCTCTAATGAGGTACATAGAAGATAATCCAAAGGATAAATATTATATAGTCTACGTGATTACGGAATCAGTAGATAACGAAAATAAATATTACAAGGAGATTGTAAAAGCCATTTTAAATTGTGATTCAATAAAGAAAAAAGACAAAGTAATAAATTCTATTAAAGATTTAGCAAAAAATATTTTTAAAAACTTAGATGAAGTTGGTATAGATTCGGTTAAGTTTAGCAAAAATATTGAATTGAATTATTATGAAAAATTTATAGACATTATGAGATCTATTGATTTAGAAGAGCACAAATTAATTATAATGATAGATGAATTTGCTCAAACAATAGAAAACATTCAACAAAAGGAAGGCACTACATATGCAGTTCATCTTCTTCAAAGTAATAGAGCATTAAGACAAAATAGTGATATTAATGATAAATTTCAATTCATATATACAGGTTCAATAAGTTTAGAGGGTATTGCAAGACGTATGGATTCTTCAAAGTTCATAAATGACCTAGATATATTAAAAGTCACACCCCTAAGTGATGAAGAAGGGAAGAATCTTATAAATGAACTACTTAAAGGGCTTGATTTTACAATGGATGAGGAAACTATAAATCATTTATTACATGAAATTAAGTGGTTAATTCCTTTTTATATTCAACTTGCTATGGATAAAATTCAGGACATTTATGATGAAGACCAATTACGAGCTATATGCATTGGATCAGTTGATTTAGCAATTAAAAGTATGATAGAAGAAAATAATAAATTTAGTAGTTGGTATGAGAGGCTTAAGGTGTACAAAAATAATGATTATAAATTTATTATAAAAGTATTAAACATAATTTCTATAACAGAAGCTAAGATGATAACTTATAATGAAATATATGATTTAGCCGTGAGATACGATCTTTGCGAAACGTATAAAGATCTCTTAAATACTCTTATAGATGATGGATATATAATTAATGATGCAGAGGAAAACATATATACATTTACTTCCCCTATATTAAGAATGTGGTGGTGTAAAAGAAATGCAAACTAGCAGTTTAAATCTTTATAATCCAAATAATCTAACAGAAAAAGACTTAATTGATAGGTTCGTAATAAGAAAAAAAGAATTTCAAAAAATTCTCAAAGATATAAAGGATTCTGACATGAAATATCCAGAGCAGCATTATATTATAGATGCCCAAAGAGGCTATGGTAAAACGACCTTGTTAAAAAGATTATACTTTGAAATAAAAAGAGACAAGGAATTAAAAGCAAGACTTATTCCAGTTATATTCCCAGAGGAGCAATATAATATACGCAGATTATTTAAACTTTGGGAGGTAACAGCGCAGCATCTCGAAATTGAAAACAATGAATTTATAGGTCTTTATGATGAAATGAATAAATACGCTCGAGACGAACACTATGAGGATATATGCTTTAAGATCCTTGAACAAAAACTTAAAGAAAAAAACATAAAGCTAATACTCTTAATAGATAATATAGGAGATATTCTAAAAAAGTTCAAAACCTATGAGCAGCAAAAACTAAGAGAAGTTCTTTTAACATCTGCTGAGATTAGAATTATAGGATCATCTTCAGAGGTCTTAGAATTTGCTTCTAATTATGATAAGCCCTTCTACGACTTCTTTAAGCTGATTAAATTAAAAGGCTTAAGTGAAGAAGAAACTGTGGAATTTCTTCAAAAGTTAGGTGAAATTTTTAATAAGAAAGATATAAATGAGTTACTTAAAATTAATAGTGGAAAAATAGAAGCTTTAAGGCGTTTAACCGGTGGAGTACCAAGAATCATTACATTACTTTTCGATATTTTTATTACGGGCGACGAACCATTCCTAAAAGAACTAGATATGTTACTTGATAGAGTAACGCCTCTTTATAAACACACAATGGATAGTTTATCTCCAGTGCAGCAAGAAATTGTTGATGTTATAGCTCTAAGCTGGGATGCAACAACCACAAAAGAAATAGCAGAAAAAATAAAAATGCAAAGCAAAGAAGTATCAGCTCAACTAAATCAATTAGAAAAAAACGGAGTAATAAATAAAATACCTGTAAATAAGAAAAATTTCATGTACCAGGTTAAAGAACGATTTTTTAACATTTGGTATCTAATGCGGTTTGGAGGAGAAAAAGAAAAACATCAAGTCCAATGGCTTGTAGATTTTTTTGAAAATTGGTGCAGTAAAGGGGACCTAGAGGAGAATGATAGTAATAGTTTTAACACTACTCGTAAATTAGCTGAAACTCTACTTAGGAATGATCTAATAGAGGACTCCTTAGAAAAAGCTCATTTATTTTTACAACTATCAATAGATACAGATAAATATAATAAGCTGATTAATGAGTATTTAATATCTCTAATGGCTAAAAAACAATATAATTCATTATTGATACTGTTTAATGAACATGAATTTAACCTTAAGGATAAATTTAAACCTACTTATTACGCGTTAATGTACTTTTTGAAAGATCAAAATGAAAAATTTGAAGTTGAGTATAAAAAAGCGGGTGAAGAATTAGAACAAACTGTTGAAGAGATTATTGAAGAAGTATTTTCTAAACAGGGGACACGCAAGGTATAATTCAGACTTGAAAATACACTATATGGATTGAAGTATGTTATTATTAATATTGTAATTTAAATAACTAAATAGTGCAGTGCATTTTATTTTAATTATATTATCTAAACATAAGTTAAAATACATAATACAAAAGGAGAAAAGGAATCATGATAGATATAACAAAAGAATACCTTCAAAATAAGTATAAAATAAGCTCGAAAACACTAGAATTATATGAGGTAGCATTGCGAGATGTGCAAGAGGAGTTTAAAATTCTTGATGAAATAAGAGAGTTTAATCAGCTTAAGGTTTTGACTGCATTACAAGATGAGCGAATTAGCGACGCTCATTTCACAAATTCTTCTGGATACGGGTATGGCGATATCGGTCGTGATTCATTAGATAAAGTATATGCAAGAATTTTTAATTGTGAGAGTGCACTTGTACGTCCACATTTTGTAAATGGAACACATGCAATTGGTGCTGCCTTATTTGGTAATTTAAGACCTAATGATACTATGCTGTCTGTATGTGGAACGCCTTACGATACACTTCTTAATATAATTGGTATAAATGTTAAGGAAGATATAGGTTCATTAAAAGATTATGGTGTAAAATATAAGCAATTAGAATTAAATCATAACTCTAAAGTTGATATTGACCTAATTAAAAAGACACTGCAGGGAGATGAGTCAATAAAACTAGTTCATATTCAAAGATCTACTGGATATGGCTGGAGGAAAGCACTATTAATTTGTGAAATAGAAGAGATTATAAATGCGGCAAAAGCTGTAAATCCAAACGTAATTTGTTTTGTAGATAATTGTTATGGAGAGTTTATTGAAGTCAATGAACCTACAGATGTTGGTGCAGACTTAGTTGCTGGATCACTCATTAAAAATATTGGTGGTGGGATTGCACCTACTGGTGGATATATTGCAGGTAAAGAAAAATATGTAGTGCAAGCGTCTTATAGACTAACAACTCCTGGCATAGGGGGAGAATGTGGCTCTACATTTGGGGTGATGCGTTCTTTATATCAAGGACTATTCTTAGCGCCACATGTAGCTATGGAAGCACTTAAGGGAGCTGTTTTCTGTGCAAGAATTATGGAACTTGCAGGATTTGAGGTTCTTCCAAAATATACTGATAAAAGAAGTGATATAATTCAGGCTATTAAATTTAATAACAAGGAAAAAGTAATCAATTTCTGTAGGGGTATACAAGAGGGTTCTCCCATTGATTCTTTTGCTCAATGTGAACCGTGGGATATGCCAGGATATGCAGATAAGGTTATTATGGCAGCAGGTGCATTTATTCAGGGGTCATCTATAGAATTATCTGCTGATGCTCCAATTAGAGAACCTTATATAGCATATTTGCAGGGTGGTTTAACTTTTGATCATGCTAAGATTGGAATATTAATAGCACTTTCAAGAGTTATTTAAAATAGAAAGTAGTAGTGAAACAACAAAAGCTTGCTAATGATATAATCATTGCAAGCTTTTGTTGTATGCTAAATATTTAGAAGAAGGGAATTAATACTTCCTATAAATACCCGCAAGTATGCCCAAAATTGAACAATCCTCAACTATAATAGGAGACATAGATGAATTTTCAGGTTGAAGCCTTATATGACCTTTTTCCTTGAAAAACCTTTTAATAGTTGCTTCATTATCAATAAGAGCTACTACTATGTCACCATTACTCGCGGTATTGATTTTCTCAATTATAGCTAGGTCTCCATCTAATATTCCTGCTTCAATCATACTGCTACCAGAAACTTTAAGTATGAACAATTCATTGTTGGTCTTAGTAAAATTTAAAGGAATAGTAAAGGTATCTTCAACATTCTCAACAGCGAGTATTGGTATTCCAGCTGTAATTTTCCCTATAATAGGTATATCTATTAGTTCTTTTCTTATGACAGAATCCTTTAATAATTCAATTGCGCGAGGTTTGGTAGGGTCTCTACGAATATATCCTTTTTTCTCTAATCTTTCTAAATGGCCATGAACAGTAGAGGTAGATTTTAAACCAACAGCCACGCATATTTCCCTTACTGAAGGTGGATATCCTTTAAGTTGAACCTGCTCCTTAATAAAATTATATATTTCACTTTGTTTATCTTTTTTTTGAGTTAACATAGAAACACCTCACATTCATAGTAGAATTATACCATATTAATGTAATAACATCAAACTTATGTTCTATTTTATAGTTGATAATAATTCTTCAAAAACACATAGCTGGTGTAAGCTTAAACTTATGTACACATAGCGTTTTACAGTTGATTAATGAAGCCTTATTTGTTATAATAGTGCATTATGAACGTATTTTAAATAAATCTAGTGGGGTGTTGTATGTCTGAAAATTGTATATTTAATGATAAAAAAATATGTAATAATTGCGGAGAATGTGAAGTCTGCGAATTAAATTCAAATAAGAAATGTAATAATTGCGGAAAATGTTTAGAACTCGAAGGCTACGATGTTAAAGCTATAAAAATTGATGAGGTCTTTGAGGATGAGGTAAATAAAGAGGTAGTAGCTAATAATGATGCTTCGGAAATAGATTTACATGAAAAAGAAGATAAATCTTATGAAACAGAAAAAATTGACCTACCTAAAGAAGATGATAGTACTTACAATAAAGTTGATGAACTACCAAATCTCGAAGATTATGAATCATTATTAGCAGCTGAGGAACTTTCTAATTTAAATAAGGATGATTTTATACCTGAAAATAATGAGGTTTGGGAATTTATAGACGATATAGAAGGGGTCAAAGAGCTTCTCGAAGATGAAGAAGATAACTCAGAATTTCTTGAAGAAGAATTCCCTGGACTTATAAGACTTAAGAAAATATAAATATATACTGGAAACATTATTATACGCAAAAAAAAGTATATATTACGTATAATGCATTGAGTCGAGCTTTAGAACTTCTTATTTTATTTTTAATTAAGGTGCGTTAAGAAAAACATACGTTTGAGCAAAAGCGAGTTTATGTTTTTTAGCAGATTAATTAAAAATAAAATTAGTAGTTCTTAGCGAAGTGAAAGCATTACTAGTAATATATACTTTTTTTATTCATCAGAAAGTGGGTTTGACTTAACCGCGTTTCTTAGTTTTTCATTATCTACATGAGTATATATCTGGGTAGTAGAAATATTTTCATGACCTAAAATTTCTTGTAAGCTTCTAATATCTACGTTACCATACTTATACATAAGAGTAGCTGAGGTATGTCTTAATTTATGAGGCGTATATTTGCTTTTATTAAGGCCTGCATTACCTATATGTTTTTTCACAATTCTTTCTACAGTTCTTTTATTAATTCTTCCAAATTTACCACTGATAAAGAGGGCATCCTTATCCTCGACATGAATTTTTTCGATTTCTGTATTTCTAATAGGTAAATACTTATGTATTGCTATAAGAGATGACTTATTTAAATATATTGTTCGCTCTTTATTTCCTTTACCAATAATCGATAAAGTATCATTTTTCATAGATGATATGTTTATACTGCAAAGCTCTGATAGTCTGAGTCCACAATTTAAAAACAAAGTAATAATACTATGATCTCGAATAGAATGCTTATCTCTAGAGTTTGTAGCATCTAGAAGGGTCTTGCTTTCATCCAAAGTTAAAAAAACGGGGCTTCGCTTGCCAAGTTTAGGTGACTCCAAATCTATTGTTGGATCGATATTTAGGACTTTAGCTTTTGTGGTCAAATACTTAAATAGGGACTTTATAGCTGCAATTTTTCTTGCTTTGGCATAATTGCCATTAGCTCTTTGCTGTCCAAGATAGGATACAAATGCATATAAATCCTGCAATGTAAGGCTTTTTAACGTATCTAAGGTTAAGTCACTTATAATAACTTCCTCAAGCGGCAGGGACTTATCTGATGGTTCTAATCCTTTATAAACTTTTAAGAATTTTAATAGTAATGATAAATCAGCAGTATAAGCAACAATAGTATTAATAGAAGAACCTTTAATAGTAGCTAGATAATTAAAATAATCATTTAGAAAGTCCGGGATATCATTGTTATAAACATTTTCCATGCTAGATTTCATGAGTACCTCCAATAAACATAATAATGTCGTGAAACTTACATTTCACGACATTATTATACTACAAAAGAGGGGGTAAAATCATACTTATTTGAAATATAATTAATTTAATTTTATAAACTAATTATATTTCAAATAATATTTGTTTTGACACCTTAAAAATATAGTTATTTTCTTCTTTTAAAAACTGATATTATTTCTCTACTTGCTCCATATGCTTGAGCAGTTGCGAAACACGATACTAATTTCCATCCAAATTCTCCAAGTTTATTAAGTTCATTGTCAAAATGGTCTACTTCTACTATTCCACCCATCATACCTTTTACTTCAACTTTAACAGTTCTATATTCCCATTTTTCCAAAAATATCACCTCAAGTCCTATATTTTAATTCATTTATATACTAAATCTCCTGCATTTTCACAAGTGCAGGAGATTTGGAATCAGATAGTTACATTAGTGGTAGCTTCTTATAGTCTAATTTATTTATGATATTAAGGATTATACATTTATAGAAGTTTCTACACCTAATGCATCTTCGTTAGCGTCTAATATTGGTTTTACATATTCATCTATAAACTCTACAACTTGACTTGGAGCTCTACCTACAAATTTAACTGGGTCAATTATAGCTAGAATCTCTTGCTTTGGCATCTTAAAACTATCATCATTTATAATTCTTTCTATAAGATCATTATTTAAGCCTTCTTCTTTAACTCGTCTTGCAGCAGCCATAGAATGAACTCTAATGTTTTCATGAAGCTCTTGTCTGTCCCCGCCCCTTTTAACTGCTTCCATAAGAATATTTTCTGTAGCCATAAATGGAAGTTCGCTGCTTACATGGGTAGCAATAACTTTTTCGTATACTACCATATTTTCAGCTATATTTATATATAGATTTAATACTCCATCAAGGGCTAGGAAAGCTTCGGCTATGGATATTCTCTTATTTGCAGAGTCATCCAAAGTTCTTTCAAACCATTGTGTTGCAGCTGTTATAGCTGGATTTAATGAATTCACTATAATATATCTGGATAGTGCACTAATTCGCTCAGAACGCATAGGATTTCTTTTATATGCCATTGCAGATGATCCAATTTGACTTTTTTCAAATGGCTCTTCTACTTCTTTCATGTTTTGAAGTAATCTTAAATCGTTACTGAATTTGTATGCACTTTGAGCTATTTCTGATAATGTATTTAATATTATAGAGTCTAATTTTCTAGAATAAGTTTGACCAGTAACTGGATATGTATCTTCAAATCCCATTTTCTTCGCTACATATTTATCTAAGTCTTTTACTTTTTTCTCATCATTATCAAACAAATTCATAAAGCTTGCTTGAGTACCGGTTGTTCCTTTAACCCCTCTTAATTTCATCTTATCTACAACGAAGTCTAAATTCTCAAGGTCCATTACTAATTCTTGAATCCATAAAGTTGCTCTTTTACCTACAGTAGTTAATTGAGCTGGCTGCAGATGAGTAAACCCTAAAGTAGGTACATCTTTATATTTTAATGCAAATTTAGAAGATTTACTAATTACATTAACCAACTTCTTCTTAACTAATAATAAAGCTTTTTTCATTACTATTAAATCAGTATTATCTCCTACGTAGCAGCTTGTAGCCCCTAAGTGAATAATTCCCTTTGCAGTAGGACATTGAACCCCATATGCATATACATGGCTCATTACATCATGTCTTATTTCTTTTTCTTTTTCTTCAGCCACTTCATAATTTACGTTATCTACATAAGATTTCAGCTCTTCAACTTGAGCCTGAGTAATATTAACTCCTAGTGACCTTTCACCTTCAGCAAGGGCAACCCAAAGTTTTCTCCAAGTTTTAAATTTCATATCATCAGAAAATAAATAACTCATCTCTTTTGACGCGTATCTACTATTTAATGGTGTATTATAAGAATTTCTCATATTCTGCCTCCATACGTACGTATTAGGATATAAAACGAATTTCATTCATATTATAACATACACTAATATGAATAGTAACGAAAATGTTCGTATATTTCAATTGTACTTTCTAAAATAGTTTTTATAAGATAGATATATCAAGATAGATATATCTATCTTAATATTATTTACGCTTTAAATCAAATATTAAATAGTTCTAAAATATTATATTTATAATATAATTTATACAATAGAACAATTATAATAGTTTGGGGGGAATTATGTATAAGTTAAATAATATAGACAAACTTTCATTTATATTTGTATTGGTAGGTTCATTAAACTGGGGTCTTTTAGGATTATTAAATTTCAATCTAGTTAGTTTTATCTTTGGGTCCGTCCCATTCCTTGCTAGAGCAATATATATTTTAGTAGGATTCTCTGCTGTCAATATTGCTGTATTTATATATAGGAGTAAAAAAATCTAGCTCTTGCAAAAACATAATATAATAGTAAAAATACTCCATAGATTCTTATGGAGTATTTTTATGCCCCTTAAGAGTCAAGTCCTTTAACGTTAGTATAACCATTAAACTGAAATTCATCTAGATTTATAGCATTATGTCTAGTAAATTTTACACCTTCACTTTCGAGAAACATTTTCTGCAAATTATGAGACTCATAATCTTTTAAACCAATCTCCCCTTTTGAGTTTACAACTCTATGCCAAGGCAATTTATATTTCTCACTTAAGGAATGAAGAACTCTGACTACCTGCCTAGCTCCTCTGGGGCTGCCTGCTATAGCTGCAATTTGACCGTATGTCATAACTTTACCTTCAGGTATGCTTTCTATAATTTCTATAACTCTTTCTGTAAAAGATTCCATTTTAAGCCCCTTCCTAATTGTTTATCTATTTAAGCCATCATCAATACCTGATTTAAAGCTATAAAATTTACTCATACCTAAGAGTACAGAAACACTAATCGTTAATCCTATATATATTGAATTTATTTTCCCAAGACCTAGTAAAATCCATATTAAACTAGCCATCGGACCTACTATTATAGAATATATACCAGCTTCAATTCGTATCTTGTTTCTAAAAAACGTTGCGGCAACAACTGGGATAAAAATTGGTGTAGCTCTAAAAATCATAGAAAGGAACCCCCAATCAAGTATCATAGAATCTTTGTTATTTATTACTATTAATAAACACATAATTCCAATAAAAATTATAGTTGCTCTCAAGATATAAAGCTGCTTTTTATCTCCCGCTTTCTTATTTATGCACTGACTATAAATGTCCCTAACAAACATAGTTGCAATTCCTAAAGTTAGACCTGCTCCTGTTGCTATAGATGATATTAGTACAGTTGCAATACATACTCCAGCGAAAGCAGGATTTAAATAATTCATAAGAAACAATGGAAATGCTTCACTTGGTACAATACCAGGATGATGAATTCTCATATACATCCCAATCATTGTACATACAATTCCAACTGGTAAAACTAAAAATGCCACTAAATATGCACTTCTTCTTGATGTTTTAGAATTCTTTCCTGCCATTATAGCTTGAAAATAAGTTTGAGTTGATAATACTCCAACTATTGTTGATATTCCAGAAGCTAAATCCGAAGACACTCCCCCACTAAACAAATTAAACCATGGTTCTTGTGGCAAAAGAGAAGTTATATCTCTAATTCCATTAAACTTAAATATTAGTAATGCACCGCATATTATACTTGTGCCATATAGAAGAACTGTTTTTACCGCTCCTACCATTGTGCTTCCCCAGAAACCACCAAATACTACATAAGCTACAAGTAGACATACAACAATTATTGCGGATTTAGTAATACTCATATGGAACACTACAGTAAACAAAGCAGTACAGGCTATAATCTGACCATTAATATGAATAAACATACCTAGGGATAATAAAACACTAGATGTTGTTCTTGCTTTTTTGCCATATGTATTTCCTATTATCTGTGGAATTGTTTCTGCAGATTTTTTATCTACCTGACTTGAATAAAATAAGCCCAACATTATACTTGCAATAGAAAGCCCCAATATAAACCATATTGCTCCAATACCTCTATTATAAGCCATTTGAGCAGTTCCTACAGTAGAGGCTCCCCCTATTATTGAACCCATAAGCATACTTGTAACACCCATGACTCCAAGTTTATTGCCACCTGATATAAAATCTTTAGATGTTCTAACCTTAGACTTTGATAAATAACCAACTATTCCAGTCATTACCAATGTAATAACCGCACTAATTATAAGCATTATGTACATCCCCTTCAGATATTATATCAAAGCATCGTAACTTATTTTAAAATAAAGTTCATTTAAAATATTCTCTTTTTAGCATAGAATATATGATTTGATCCAAATAACCTCGTTCAGATTTATAATTCTCCCTTAGCACACCATCACGATGCATTCCAAGTCCTTTATAGAGTTTAATTCCTATCACATTATCCGGATATACATCTAGCCAAAAACGGTTTACATTTCTCTCTTCAAATGCATACTTTAATAATGCAATCATAGATTCCTTGCCATACCCTAGTCCTTTATGAGAAATAGCAATTCTTCGTAATTCAAAGATTTCAGATTTAAAATCTAATTTAATCAATACAAATCCAACAATTTAATTATCTTCTTTTTGTTTAATTACAAAAAGTAAATGGTCTCTACTTTCAATTTCAGCCTTATGTTCTGCATATGTACCAAGCCATATGAAATTCCGATTGTCCTTATGGCTTTCTAAATTAATAATAGTTTCAATGTCAGCTTCTGTTGCATCGATTATAAAAAGGCGCTTCGTTTCTATCATAAATATATCCTCCTATTATTTCGTTGGCATTTAAATATATAATCTTACCAAGGTCTTTTTCTTTAGAATTCAACTTTGTCTTAACTACCTCAATAGTTTTCTCTGTATTCCCTTTACTTTGACTACCATGATAAAACTGATTTGCAACACTATAATTTTTCTTTGGCATTTATAAGTTCTCTATTAAGTTCTTCAAACATGCTAAACTTCCTTTCTACTTATAACTTTTAATTAGTTCATTAACCATAATACTTAATTTCAATCGTAGTCATTGTTAATAATAGTTACTTTTTTATTTGTAGCATCCAGTTCAACTTCGCACCCTATTGGTAGAGTTAGCATTGGATGTGTATGACAGCAATCAAAGTCTGCGATGAATGGTAAGTTGTTAGATCCTAATACCTCTAATAATATTTCATATGGTTTTCTTTCTGATTTCCAATCATTAAACATTTGGTGCTTTCCAAGTATGATTCCTGAAATCTTATTAAATACACCATTTATCTTCAGTAAAGAAAAACTTCTCTCAATAGTTCCTGGGTCTTTAGATGCATCCTCTATAAATAGTATATCACCATCCTTTATTATAGGCATATATTCACTACCCCAGATTCCCTGCATTGTATCTAAATTTCCACCAATTAACCTTCCTTGAGTTTTCCCGCCATTTACTGTAATTAACTGGTTTTCCTTTTGTTCCTTTGCTCTATCTTGCGTTTCCCAATCTATAGATTCCTCAGTCCAAAAGAATGGAGTATTTAAAGTATATGGAAATTCTGTTTCATCAATAGGAAGCTCTTTAAAATATTGGTATGTACAATCAACAAAAGGAGGATACTCCCCAAATGATGCTACTAACGCAGGTCCATAATAGGTATTAATTTTTGTTTTTGCATATATAGCAAGTAAAATTGCTGTAACATCAGAATAACCTATTATTATCTTTGGATTTCTTTTCAGTTCTTCATAGTCAATATATGGAAGAAGTGAATTCGAATTCATGCCTCCTATAGTAGCCATAATACATTTTACTTCAGGATTTCTAATTAAACTATTTAATTCTGCTGCTCTTTCCTTGATACTCCCTGATCTATAATAATCATATTTTCCAGTTAGACTACCTTCCACAATCTTGAATCCTTTATTTTCTATATATATTTCTTAGCCTTATCAAACCTTTTAGGACAGGTGTATGTTATTGGTGCGGAAGGTGAAAATATACCGATTGTATCTCCTTTAGCTAATTTTTGCATAGTACTCATTAAATCTCCCCCATAAAAATTAATTTATCATATACAGCACCGTTATTCTAGTCCAGGTAGCATTAACTGCTCATACTCATTTCTTCCCTCAAATTTATGAAGATAATTAAAGCATGCTTCAATATCACACAACATACCATGGGATTTACAGGTTCTTTTCAGCATATTCATCAACCTATCATTGTTAGGACTTGGTATCTGATATGCATAGTTATATCTTTCTATGTATCGCTCCTTCATTCCTGGAAAATGTTCATCCAGCTTTTTATATAAATATTCCCTATTTCCTTCTCTTAAGGTTAATCCCATGCCAAAACAAATAATGCCATGTACTTTCGCCTCTATACAATAATCCAGTATTCCCCGAATATTTTCCTCTGTATCATTAATAAATGGTAAAATAGGACTCAACCAAACTACCGTAGGAATCCCGTTATCACGCATTATCTTTAACACCTCAAACCGTTCTCTCGTAGTGCTGACATTGGGTTCTATAATTTTACACAAATCCTCATCATAAGTAGTAAGGGTCATCTGAACAACACACTTTGTCTTCTCATTAATTTTTTTGAGTAAATCTAGATCCCTTAAAATTCTTGAGGACTTGGTCAGTATGGACAGTCCAAATCCATGTGAATGAATAAGTTCAATACACTTTCTAGTGTTCCCCAGTTTTTCTTCCAAGTGAATATATGGATCACTCATTGCACCCGTGCCTATCATACATTTCTTCCTTTTCCTTCGCAGGACATCCTCTAAAACTTTCGGTGCATTAATCTTTACCTCTATATCCTCAAAATCATGATGCATCTGATAACAATTGCTTCTTGAATCGCAATAAATGCAGCCATGAGTACAGCCACGGTATATATTTATTCCATTTTGAGCTGATAAGATACCTTTTACCTCTGTTTCATGCATAATGTTCTCCTCGTTGTTTAAATACTTTTTTCATAATAATATAGAATCAAAAGAGGAATAAAGGACTATTTTTAAGCAATAAGCCCTATGGAAAAACATAATTTGTCTTCCTCAAAAAGTTATCTACTAATATTTCTGCTTCTTCAAATGACTGTGTACAATAGTTCTTAGAAAATGTGTCAGCAAACCCATGTTTACCTCTTAGTATATGAACATCTATATTCCATTTTTTCAAAGTAATAACTAATTTTTTAACATCGAATGATATCTCTTCTGCAGGGAAAATAAGTGAAACCGGA
>NZ_JAENWL010000393.1 GCF_016650095.1 Clostridium sp.
AAAAGTATATTATCCTAAGATTTTAAATAGTAATAATGTTAATAAAGTCCCAAAAATCGCACCAAAAACCACCTCTAATATAGAGTGAATTTCTGAATCAACCCTACTCTGTGCTACTATTCCAGCTATAAAATAAGAAAGCACCATAATTAAAGGTTCATTAGTTAGTAATGTTATGGTTGTGGCTACTGAAAAAGCGATGGTACTATGGCCACTTGGCATTCCACCCCTGAGCGGAGTTCCTTCTCCATAAATCGCCTTGACTACCACTGTAGCAATACAAACTATAACTAGTATGAAAAAAATCATGTCAGGACTAGACTTTTTAAGCTTTGACATAATTGTCATATTAAACGGAGTTATTCTACCCCAAAATATCACATAACCAACTAAAACTGAATTTACAGAAGTTACCAGTACAGCACCAGCAGCTACATTTTTAGCGATTTTCGCAAGTGGATGATAAAAATTTGTTGTAGCATCTATAGCACATTCCACTGCAGTATTTATCATTTCAGCTACTATAACTAAGGTTATTGTTATAGTTATAATCAAAAGTTCTATCTTTGACAAATTGAAAAAAAACGCGGCAGTAAGCACTATGATTGTAGCTATCATATGTATCTTCATATTTCTTTGTGTGCGAATTGAGTATATGATTCCTTCAATAGCATAATTAAAACTATCAACTAATTTTTTGACTTTCATAGTTCACCACCTTTAACTGTGATATAACCCTAATTCATCTAGAAATCTTAAAATTTCCCAATATTTCTTCTTCTCTTTTTCTCATAATGTTTTTCTCTACCTGTTCCACGTGGTCATACCCTAACAGATGTAAAATTGAATGTACTGTAAGATAAGCACATTCACGAGTAAAGGAATGCCCAAACTCTTCACTTTGAAGCATCGCTTTCTCCAGAGATAATGCAACGTCTCCAATTACAAGCCTCTCATCATATAAATCACTTTGATCAAATTTATAATTTAAATATACATTTTTAAACACCTTATTTTGGGGGTAATGTAACATAGGGAAAGAAAGTACATCCGTAATTTCATCTATCTTCCGATGTTCTAAATTTATTTTTCTAATTTCCTCATTGTCAATAAATATAACACTTACTTCATTGTCTATAAAAAGTTTTTCCTCGAAAAGCGTATACTCAATCACATCTTTTATGACGGTTTCAAGTTCTTTTGTAACTTCAATCTTAATTTGCCTATTATCAATATAAATCATACTTATTTTTACTCCTTTATTTATTTTCATGTTCTTTAGTCTTTTGCCATTTGTCCGTTGGATATTCTATTCTCTCATGGTATATTCCTGAAAATACTTTTAAAAATGCAGCTCGAATCTTTTCTAAATCTTTCAGCGTTAACTCACAATTATCTAATTGTCCATCATTAAGCCTACTTTTTATTAGTTTATTAACCATTTCATCAACTTTACCTTTTGTAGGATTAGGAATTGATCTTACAGCTGCTTCCACTACATCCGACAGCATTATAATTGCAGCTTCCTTACTCTCAGGATTTGGTCCCTGGTATCTAAAGTCCTCTTCTTTAACTTCATCTGGATTATCACTAGAATTTTTCATAGTTACATAAAAATACTTAACTAAAGAAGTGGCATGATGCTGTCCAATAACATCTTGAATCACCTTAGGTATATTAAATTCTTTTGCAAGCTCGAGTCCATCCTTTACATGAGAAATAATTATAAGTGTACTTAGATTCGGAGTAATTTTATCATGTGGATTATCATTTCCTAGTTGATTTTCTTTGAAAAAATAAGGTCTCTTTATTTTGCCAATATCATGATAATACGCGGCGACCCTGGCAAGAACGGCATTAGCACCAACCGCTTCTGCTGCAACCTCTGAAAGATTCGCTACAAGTACAGAATGATGATAGGTACCCGGTGCTTCTAACAGCAATCTTTTTAGTAGTGGGTGGTTAGGATTTGATAGTTCTAGGAGCTTTACCGTAGTCACTATATCAAAAAAACTCTCAAAAAGCGGTAAAAACCCTATGGTAAGCACTCCTGATATTAGGCTTGCAAGAGCAACAATTCCTGCCTTTTTAACCACCTCAACTATACTATTGCTTAGTAAAAATCCCATAGAAAGATAAAGCGCCAAATTTATCATTGCAATATATATTGCTGAATATAATATATCGTTTCTTTGCTGCATTTTCTTTAGTAACATAACCCCAGTAATAGAGTTCAGTACCGCCAATATCGTAATATCAAAATTAAAATTAACTGCAACGCTAATTAATATACTGTTAAGAATGTTTAAAGCTATTGATACTTCATCATTAACTAAAATAGTCATAAGCATGGGCACGCAAGCTAGCGGAATTACAAACAGTGAAATTATACCTAGCGATCTAGCTAGTAATATAGCTATTATACTAAGCATATTAAGCATAATTAATTTTTTTATATCCTTAAATATTTCCGGTTGATACTTATACAAATAAAACCATTGAAGCAGGATCACTATACATACGAGCCCTGCTAAACTTAAATATAAGGACCATTCAAAATTGTTAGTATTGTCTAAGAGCCCTAATGATTCAAGCAGTGCCTTTTGCTGCGAGGTTATTGGTTCTCCCTCACTTACAATAATCTGATCTTTTTTAATCATGATAGGCTTAACATTTTTTCTAGCTTCCGCTATTAACAATTCTGTTTTTTCTTTATCATATTTTGTATTAGGATAAACTTGTTCATTTGCAATAGATATTCCTATTGTTCTAATATCCTTATTAAAATTAGAGTTATTAAAAAGTGCAACAATCATACCCTTTGCTAATATAATTTCTTCTGGTTTATCTTCATTTATTGTTAATTTACCATAAACGGTTGTCATAGTATTTTCAAGAAATATTTTTAATTCATTAGCTTCTTTAATATCAAGACTTACTAAAACTTGATAATTTTCATTAAAAAAACCATTAACCGGACTTTGCACTTTGAGTAAATCTATTTTTTCCTTTTCTGATTTTCCAGAAGAGGCTACATTAGTGTTTAACTGGCTGACTGTAGTAAATAATTTTTCAATATTTTCTATGGCCTTCTCATTTACTGCAATTTTAATTGTCTTTTTCCCTACCATTGCTTCAGCTTCAGATCTATCACTTTCTGTTGCTATTTCATTTTCAACTTCTCTAGAAGCTTTTATATCTATATTTGCAATATCCCCCACATTTAGGGTATACTGCTTTGGAACTAAAGCTGTTACTAAAATCGAATACATTATAACTGCAGTAACTATAAAAATTAAATATGGCTCTGATTT
>NZ_JAENWL010000437.1 GCF_016650095.1 Clostridium sp.
TCTTTATAAAAAAGATGTGAGGGAGATAGCAATTAATGATTATTACCTACCACAAAGAATATTAGGAGGGGTTTTGATGAGAAAAGGTATAATTGCAGGAAACTATAAAATGAATATAACTGTGGCTGAAGCTATAATTTTAATTGAGAAAATAAAGCCTTTAGTTAAAGATGCGAAATGTGAAGTTGTAGTTTGCCCTACATTTTTATGTTTGGATGCAGTAATAAAAGCTACTAAGGGAACAAATATAAAAGTAGGAGCTCAAAATATGCATTTCGAAGAGAGCGGTGCCTTTACAGGTGAAATCGCGCCAGGAATGCTTAAAGAGATTGGCGTTGAATATGTTATAATTGGCCATAGTGAAAGAAGACAGTATTTTAATGAGACTGATGAAACAGTAAACAAAAAACTTAAAGCAGCTTATAAACATAGTATTAGTCCTATTCTTTGCATAGGGGAAACTCTTGAACAAATGGAAGGAAATATCACAGAAAAAGTATTAGAAAATCAAGTAAAATTAGATTTAGAAGGACTTACAAAAGAGCAAGTTGAAAAATTAGTTATTGCTTATGAACCAATATGGGCTATAGGAACAGGGAAAACAGCCACTGCGGATCAAGCTAATGAGACAATTGCATTTATAAGAAAGACTGTTGGAACTATGTTCGGTAGCGATGTATCAGAAAAACTTAGAATTCAATATGGTGGTTCTGTTAAACCATCAACTATAAAAGAACAAATGGGTAAATCGGATATCGATGGTGGTTTAATTGGTGGAGCTAGCCTCAAAGCAGAAGACTTTGCGGGAATAGTAAACTATTAAGAAAAAATATAAGCTTATGTGTAATGATTTTTAGAAACAATGGGTGGGAGGAACAAGAATGTCAAAAAAACCAGTAATGTTAATGATTTTAGATGGATTTGGGTTATCGGATAACGTAGATGGGAATGCAGTAGTTGCAGCAAATAAACCAAACTATGACAAAATAATAAAAAAATATCCAAGTTCTAAATTAAGTGCAAGTGGCCTTGACGTAGGACTACCAGAAGGACAAATGGGGAATTCTGAAGTTGGTCATTTAAATATAGGTGCGGGTAGAATTGTATACCAAGCGCTTACAAAAATAACAAAAGAAATCAATGAAGGAAACTTCTTTAAAAACCCTGCATTTACAAGCGCTATAGATAAAGCTATTGCGGCGAATTCTTCGGTGCATCTTTTAGGATTATTGTCTGATGGTGGAGTTCACTCTCATATTGATCATTTAAAGGCTTTAATAAAACTTGCTAAGGATAAAGGTGCTAAAAATGTTTATGTGCATGCTTTCTTAGATGGGAGAGATGTACAACCAGGTTCAGCACTAAAATACATATCAGAACTCGAAGAATATATGAAAGAAATTGGTGTAGGGAAAATTGCTACTGTATGTGGCAGATATTATGCTATGGATAGAGATAAAAGATGGGAAAGAGTCCAGCTTGCTTATAATGCTATGGTTTTATCTAAGGGTGAAGAAAATACTTCAGCGATAGAGGCAGTTAAAAAAGCTATTCATGATAATAAGACAGATGAATTTGTTCTTCCCACTGTTATAATGGAGAATAGTAAGCCAATAGCTGCTATACATAATAATGATAGTGTAATATTCTTTAATTTTAGGCCAGATAGGGCTAGAGAAATTACTAGAGCAATAAATGATAGTGTATTTGAAGGATTCAAAAGAGAAACTTTATCTTTGAACTTTGTATGTACTACTCAATATGATATATCTATAGAAAATGTTGATGTAGCATATGCTCCAGAAAGTTACAGCAATACGCTTGGCGAATATGTTAGTAAAATGGGTAAAAAACAACTCCGAATAGCAGAAACAGAAAAATATGCCCATGTTACATTCTTCTTCAATGGAGGGGTTGAGGCCCCAAATCCAAATGAAGATAGAGCGCTTATTCCATCGCCTAAAGTGGCTACATATGATTTGAAACCAGAAATGAGTGCATATGAGGTTACAGAGGAATTATTAAAGAGACTTAAAACGAATGAATATGACATGATAATACTTAACTATGCTAACCCTGATATGGTAGGTCATACAGGAGATTTTGAAGCGGCTAAAAAGGCTATAGAAACAGTTGATGAATGTCTTGGGAAAATAGTTGAAAGTGTTCTTAGTAGCGATGGTACCGTATTTATAACTGCAGATCATGGAAACTCTGAA
>NZ_JAENWL010000338.1 GCF_016650095.1 Clostridium sp.
GTTGAAATGGAAAAAATAGTATAAAAAACGTTAAGTTTAACTTGGCATTATATATATATTAAATAGATTGAAAATTCTGAAATATATTATAGGAATATCGAATATAAAATTCTATACGACAACCTTCTTGACAAACATCGAGTATACCGTTTTTGATTATGTCCCAAATATGAAAACATTGTATAAATGTCATTATTGTTCCGTTACTACAAATACTCCATATCATAATAATAAGTAAATTAGAATTACTAAATATGAAATTCAAGTAATACTAAATATTTTGGAGGTATAAGAAAATGAGAAAATTGTTTACATCAGAATCAGTAACAGAGGGTCATCCTGATAAAATATGTGATCAAATATCCGACGCAATTTTGGATGCTATTTTAGCACTGGACCCTAATGGTAGGGTTGCATGTGAGACTACAGTAACTACAGGTATAGTAAATGTAATGGGTGAAATATCCACTAATTGTTATGTAGATATTCCTAAAATTGTTAGGCAAACTATTAAAGAAATTGGTTATACAGATGCTAAATTTGGCTTTGATAGCGAAAATTGTGCTGTTGTAACTTCTATTGATGAACAGTCACCTGATATTGCTATGGGAGTAAATGAAGGTCTTGAATCAAAGACAGGTCAGCAAACTGGAATAGATTCCATAGGAGCTGGAGATCAAGGTATGATGTTTGGATTTGCTACAAATGAAACAGAAGAATATATGCCTTTAGCTATATCCATGGCACATAAACTTGCAAAAAAATTAGCAGAGGTTAGAAAAAATAAACTTTTAAATTATCTAAGGCCTGATGGAAAAACCCAAGTAACTGTTGAATATAAAGATAATAAACCAGTTAGAATTGACACAATAGTAATCTCAGCCCAACATAATCCTGACGCTCGCCATGAAACTATTGAAAAAGATATAATAGAGCATGTTATTAAGACTACAGTAACACCGGAATTGTTGGATGAAAAGACTAAATATTATATTAATCCAACAGGTAGATTTGTTATTGGAGGACCCCAAGGAGACTCTGGTTTAACAGGTAGAAAACTTATAGTTGACACCTATGGTGGTTATGGTAGACATGGTGGTGGGTCATTTTCAGGAAAAGATCCAACAAAGGTAGATAGATCTGCTTCATATGCCGCAAGATGGATAGCTAAGAATTTAGTTGCTGCAGGAGTTGCAGATAAATTAGAAATACAATTAGCTTATGCTATAGGTGTAGCTAATCCAGTTTCTATAGAGGTAGATACTTTTGGCACAGGCATAATTGACGATGAAAAAATTGTAGAGATAATTACAAAAGTGTTTAATTTAAAGCCCGCTGCTATAATTAGAGATTTAGATTTAAGAAAACCAATATTTAGACAAATCGCAGCATATGGGCATTTTGGAAGAAGTGATATTGATCTTTCTTGGGAGAGATTGGACAAAGTATGCGAAATAAAAAAATATCTATAAGCCCCACAAAACGATTTAGGAAGAGTTAGCAATTACTGATTGCTAACTCTTCCTAAATATTTTTATCCCCTAATATGATCTGAAAATTTTTGCACATCAATAATGGGTTCTTTACAAGAAAAATTCTCACAAATATAAGCAGTAGTTTTTCCTTGCAGTGGTCTGTGTGCTTTTAATTCAGAATTAATTGAATTTAATTCTTCATCCCCAGTATTTAAAACTACTGTATCAAAAGGGAGATAAGTGCTATTAATTTCTTTAATCATAGCTTTAGTATCGCTATCCATCTCTTTTCCGGAAAGTATAATATCCTTGCCAGGTACCTTGCTATATAATAGTGCGGTCATAAAATAAGCATGGGCATTCTCTATAGTTTTAACCTTCGAGGCAAAAACCTCAAATTGTCCGTATGCCTCATTTTCTAGCTCTCCGTTAGCACTTAATCTAGCAAGCCTTAGCATATTTAAAGTAGCCACCGAATTACCAGAAGGTAGCGCCCCATCATATATATCTTTAGGCCTAGCAATTAGTTCCTCTCCGTCAATTCCATATAGAAATAATCCGCCCTGCTCCTCATCTTTAAATAGTTTAAGCATATTTTGATTAAGCTCTATTGCTTTAGTTAAATATTTTACATTAAAGGTGGCTTCATATAGTTCGATTAGTGCATGAACTATGAACGCATAATCTTCTAAATATCCTAAATGAGCTACTTCACCCTCCCTATATCTAGCCATTAGTCTTCCTTCATCATTAATCATGTTACTTAATATAAAGTCCATTGCCTTTTCTGCTTGCTGAATATAACTGCTATTTTCAAATATTCTCCCGCCGTACGCAAAAGCTGCAATCATGAGTCCATTCCAGGAAGTTAATATCTTATCATCCTTATATGGATGAATTCTCTTTTCTCTATATTCAAATAACTTTTGTCTCATTTCTTCTAGTTTGTAATCTAAATCTTCATCTAGTGCTCCGCTACTTTTTTTGCCAATGAGATTTGGAATATTCCGTCCTTCAAAATTACCTTCTACTGTTATATTGTAATGTTTACAATAGGTTTTATAAAGCTGCTCGCCAAGAACTAACTCTACTTCCTTTAGTGATAATGAATAATATTTACCCTCGATTCCTTCACTATCTGCATCTTCAGCTGAGTAAAAAGCTCCCTCTTGAGACATCATATCCCTGAGTATATAAGTGAATATTTTTCCCGCCACCTGTTTGTAGAATATATTGCTCGTGGCATCAAACGCTTCAATATAAACTTCCGCTAAAAGTGCATTATCATATAGCATTTTCTCAAAGTGAGGGATTAACCATCTCTCATCTGTGGAATACCTTGAGAATCCAAACCCAATGTGATCAAAAATCCCTCCCTCGTACATAGCTTCTAGAGTTTTTTCTACCATTTTCAAGGCTTTAGGCTCATTATAATTTTTCCAATATCTTAATAAAAATTGTAAGTTATGAGGTGTAGGAAACTTGGGAGACCTTCCAAATCCACCATAATTTTCATCAAATACGTTTTTGAAGTTCTTATATGCATTATGTATTTCTTCTTCTCCCATTTCTTCACGGTGTATCAATTTATTCATGCTTTTTATATGATCTACTATCTTTTCACTAGATGCTACAATCTCCTCGCTATTTTCATTCCACTGCTGCGCTATAGAATTCAATATATCCATTATCCCCGGCATTCCTTGACGACGATGCAGAGGGAAATAAGTGCCTGCATAAAAGGGCTTTTTATCTGGAGTCATAAAAATAGTTAAGGGCCATCCACCACTTCCAGTTAAAGCTTGACATACTGTCATATAAATACTATCTATATCTGGACGTTCTTCCCTATCTACCTTTATTGCTACATAATGTTTATTTAAAATAGCTGCTACTTCTTCATTTTCAAATGATTCTTTTTCCATGACGTGGCACCAGTGACAAGTAGAATAGCCGATTGAAAGAAAAATTGGTTTATCTTCTGCTTTTGCTTTTGCAAAGGCTTCATCTCCCCATGGATTCCAATTTACTGGATTGTGGGCATGTTGCAGAAGGTATGGAGACTTTTCATTAATTAATTTATTTGGTTTTCTATTTTCTTTAATAGTATCGGATTTAGTCATAGCTACAACAACTCCTATCGAATATGTATTAATGATATTATGCCCAAGGTAACTACTTTAAGTCTCTTAAAATAGAGAAGTAATATAACCTTATTACTTCTTAGCCATATATAATCTTACTTCCTGCGGAACAACTATTTTACCATTCTTACTGTTTATATAATCTGCAACGGTTTCTAATATAGCTTTCTTCTTATTATTATCTAAATCATGAAAATTTGAGAAAGAATTGATTAATTTTAAGTACCTTTCCGTAGTGTATTCATCATCCCACCTGTATATCCTGGAAACTGGTCTATCAAACAGGTTATTTGTTTGTATTTCTGAGAATCTAAAATTATGTAAGTCTTCGGCCTCATTTAAACTTAAATAGTCATCAAACTCAGGGGCAAGCTTTCGATATATATTTCTTATTTCAATTAGCATCTCAGTTTGGGGTTCGATTACAGATGATAGATGCCAAAAACAGCTATTACCCCGTTTTTTTTTAACAAATTATATGCTTTAGGATATCCAACCTCTGGTTTAATCCAATGAAAAGCTGTAGCTGAAAAAATCAAGTCATAGGTTTCTTTTAAACTATCATATTCCTCAAATGAGGA
>NZ_JAENWL010000361.1 GCF_016650095.1 Clostridium sp.
AACATTAAAACAGTTAGAGCCTTTAATAATAGAAAATAATGGACCGACTTCGATTTTTATTACTGGTAAAGATAATAAAAAGGTAAATATATCTGCTTTGTCAGTAGATAAGGATTTTATTATTGTTACAACAGGGAAATACCTGTTTAAGCGTAAATACCGAATTAACAGAAATGAAATTATTTAGGAGCATTAACGAAAATAATGTGAAGAGAAATGAATAGAGGAGGAGAAAACAATGATTGAATCGAGATGTGGGATTAATTGTTCAAAATGCGAATATAGAGAAACTGCTGAGTGTAAAGGGTGTGTAAATATAGACAAGCCATTTTGGGGAGAAAAATGTCCTGTAAAGTCCTGTTGCGAAAGTAAAGAACATTTGCCTTGTGGTGAATGTGAAACTTTCCCATGTGATTTATTAAGTAGTTTTTCTTACGATAAAGAACAAGGGGATAATGGTATGAGAAATACTCATGAAAGGCGTATCAATATTTAAGTAACAACATTATTATTACATAACAAAAAACAAAAGAATATAAGGGGAATATTCAATATGAATAATATGGAAACAATAACAATTTATTTTTTACTAGTTTTACTTTATTTTGTAGGGCTATTTAGTTATAAAATTGAAAAGAAATCAACCTTCTTTGGAGTAAAATTACCTTATGGATATAATAAAAAAGAAAATTTAATACAACTAAAAAGTGAATATAAGAAGAGATTTAGTTTGAGTTATCTTTTTTTTGTTTTAATATATATTATTTTATGCTTAAAAGTTACTGAAATATGGTCTGTAGTATTAGGTAACTTATTTGTATTTATAGGATTTATAGTAGTCAGTATAAATTGTGATATAATGCACAAAAAAAATAAATTATTAAAGGTAACTGAAAATTGGAAACTTGAAATTGAAAAAGAAACTATGGACGATGAAAATAATCTTATGGGATTTATATATTATAATAAAAAGAATCCAGCTCTTTGGATAAAAAATGGAGAAAATGAAAGACTTTATCTTAATTTTGCAAAGCCATTAGCTAAAGCAATTGGAGCAGTTATAATGATAGGTATAATACTTGCCTTTGCAAGGACTTTAACTTTTCCACAGATTTTCTTGAATAGAACTGTAGCTGTAAGCGATAATTCAATAATTATTGAAGGGATAGAGGGTATAACTGTTGATAAGGAAGAAATAACTAAAATAGCATTGGAAAAGTATCTTCCATTACCTCTTAGACGAATTAATGGAACTGCTATTAATAAAATGAAAATGGGAACATATAAACTTCCAAAGTATAAAAAGCATATTTTTATATAATGGATAGAACAAAACCATTTGTTGCTACATACACAAAAGATAATAAGCTTATATTTATAAATTATGAGGATATAAGTAAAACGGAAGCTTTATATAGAGTGTTGGGGCAGAAGTATAGGAACAAACTTGGTTAAACTATTAAAGGATGAAATTTTGAAACGGGGGAAAATACCGTTTTACGGAACCATGGAATCTCATTTTCACTCGCAAAATATTGCTGTGAGTGCTGGATTTTTTCCAACATGGGCAGAACTTTATTCTAAAACTAATGAATGAAGAATACTAAAGAGAATGTACATAATAATAGTGTCTCTTGCTCTACGCATATACTGACTATTATTATATTTAGTACAGAAGTATTTGGTGTTATTTTAATCAATGGTGAAAATAGTAATACAATGGTGTGAAAAAATGTATAATATGATATAATTTATATAGGGCTAATCACCATTTTAGTTCAGTTTTTATTAGTTCCATCAGCTAAAATAATATCTTTTATAGTCCAAATAATTTAAAAATTATCAGAATGTTCCATTAGTGCTTATTTTCCGGAACATTTGATAATGGAATATTTAAATATATTTTTGATGATATAATTAGGTATGTGTTTATAACTTATAAAAAACAGTAGTTCCGCAGATGATGATTTAATAATTTTGGAGGAATGATTATGGCTCAATTTACTAGGGAAGCTTTAGTGAAATTAAGGGAAATGTTTGATAATAGAAAATTAATATTGGTTAATGATAAAATCTATAAAAGAATAAAGAACAAGATGAAAATTGAATTTAAAAATGAAGTTATAACTGTAGAAGCTCCATTATTATTAAAAAAATATTTTCATGGTGTAGAAATGGAAAAACTATCTGTGAATTATCAAAAGGCTATAGTATACCTTACTAATTCGATTAGTAATGGTGCTTTATATATTGATTATAATGGACTTTACAAAAGATATGGTAGCAAGGATTTACGCGGGTATCAAAAATTTTACATTGAAATAGATAAAATTCCTTATAGAACTTACGAACATAGAGTTATTTACTATTTGTATTTTAATGAATGGGATGATTTTAAAATTATCCATCACAGGGATAATCATAAATCTAATAATAGAATCCGCAATATTGACCTTGTTTCAAGAAACGAAAATATTGTTTCTGCTTTTGAAGATGGTAAGATTTCAGTAACACCTGCTGCTTTAGTAGATCGTCAGATTAAGAGAAAATATTATTTAAATGATGTGGATTGGGAAATATATAAAAAAGAAGCTATTAAAACTTTTAAAGATAATGGTAAAGAATATTATTCATTATTAAATAGAGATGACAAGGAGATTCAAAGGCATGAAATGAAGTTGAAATTTGAAAAATTTCTTTGTGCGATTAGAGATGATCAAGTATGTTTACAGTCTTCCATGGTAGATGATATTTTTAAAAAGAAATACAACTTAGGTAATGAAGAGTGGGAAGCATTTAAAGATGAAGTAATGCAAGATAGTGAACTGTATAATAGATAGAATCAGTAAAAGCAACAGGGATTAAGTATGTTACATGCAATTTTAGAAGAAAAATTGATTAATAAAAAAGTGAAGAGTGATAATAAATGATTATGTATTATTATATAACACCAAAAAGGAACGGTTAACCGTTCCTTTTTTTACATTAAACTATATTTTTGAGAACTATTGACATGTGAATACTACGGGTGTAGTATTAGGCTATAAACTACAACTGTAGTAGGAGGTTTTAAGTTGAAAGAATTAACAAAAATAACTGAAGCAGAATGGCTTATTATGAAAACATTATGGGAAAACAAAAAGCTCACATCACCTGAAATTATTGAAAGTTTAAAGGATGATTCAACGTGGAGGCCAACAACAATTCAGACGTTCTTAAGCAGACTTGTAAAAAAAGGTGCTGTTGGAGTTATAAAAGAATCAAAGAGTTACAGATATTATCCTATAGTACTTGAAGAACAGCTCAGAAAAGAAGAAACAGAAACTCTCATTGATAAAATTTATAATGGTTCTAAAAAATTATTTATAAAAAATTTTATAAATGATGTGGAATTAACACAAGAGGATATTCAAGAATTGAAAAAGATGCTTGATAACAAGCGGGGCTAAGGAGGCGAGGTTTATTGGAATTTATTAAATTACTATTTAAGACAATCCTTATTTCATCTGCAATGGGAAGTTTTTTAGTAATTATTATTGTACTTATAAAGAAGTTATTTAAAAATAAGTTAAGTGCTTCATTCCACTACTATATATGGAAGAGGAACGGATTATCAAAATGTTGAAAATTTCCTAAAACAGGAGAATCTCAAGGTTGGTGTAAACAGCATCGCTATAGCAGATATCCAACTTCCAAGTGATTTTAAAGCAGTTAAGGATGGTATTAACGTTGGTGACTTATTGAAACGTAGAAATGAATTATCTAAACTGAATAAATTGGATTTTTCTAGGTATAT
>NZ_JAENWL010000292.1 GCF_016650095.1 Clostridium sp.
GACCATCGAGGACATTGAGCAAAAGTTAACAAAGACCGTGAGCAAAGATGAGAAAAAGCGAATGGACTTTCAAGGACTAATAGTTAAGGGTGAGGGAAATGTGCTTGTAAGGTTCGCTAAGTGCTGTAATCCTGTTCCAGGAGATAAAATAATAGGGTACATAACCAGGGGACGGGGAGTTTCTGTTCACAGACGTGATTGTAAAAATGTTGAAGCCTTAATGGAAAATGAAATAAATAAAGTGGTTGAGGTAAATTGGGGAGCAAGCGAAGGGAAAGGCTATATTACTGAGATTCAAATTAAAGCAGATGATAGTAATGGATTATTATCCAACATAATGGAAATAATAACAGTAACAAAAACACAATTATACTCAATTAACGCAAAAACACTAAAAAATAATGTGGCATTAATAAATATAAAGTTAAGGGTTTCTGATATAGAGAATTTGAAAGAATTACAAAAGAAAATCACTAAATTAACTGGTGTAATAGAAGTTTATAGATTAAAAAACTAAGGGAAAGTTTTATTTTAGTGCCCCTAAGGGAGATGGATATTATGAGAGCTGTGGTGCAAAGAGTTAAATCATCTAAGGTTGAAATAAGTGGTAAATTAGTTAGCGAAATAGGTTTTGGATTAAATGTTCTGCTTGGAATCTGTGAAGATGACACGGAAGAGGATATAAAATTTCTTAAGGATAAGATATTAAACCTTAGGATTTTTGAAGAAGACGGAAAAATGAATAAGTCGTTAATAGATGTAGGAGGGGAACTCCTTGTAGTTTCACAATTTACATTATATGGAGACTGTAGAAAAGGTAGAAGACCAAATTTTATGAGAGCTCTAGGTGGCACGCAAGCTGAAGTATTATATTTAGAATTTGTTAAACAGTGTAGTGATGTACTAGGTGAAGTTAAAACTGGAGACTTTGGAGAAGATATGCAGGTTTATATACAAAATGACGGACCAGTAACCTTACTTATAGAGAGTAAGAAAGACTTCTAGGAGGATTAAAATGGAAATAAGAACACTTGTTACAGGAATATATGGATCAAATTGTTACATTGTAATGGATGATAATACAAAGGAAGCTGTTGTGATAGATCCAGGTGGTGATGTGGACAATATTATAAAGGATATAGATACTATTGGCGCAAAAGTCAAATATATAATTTTGACGCATGGACATCTAGATCATACATCAGGTGTGGCAGAATTAAAAAACATCACAAAGGCAGTAGTATGTATGAATAGGGAAGACGATGATTTGATAACTCAAGGCGCAAATTTATTTGGGCCACTTATTAAAGGTGGGGCAGATAAAATACTAAAACATGGAGATATAATAAAAATTTCGAATTTAGAGTTTGCTTGTATAGATACACCGGGACATACACCTGGGGGTATGAGCTTTTTAATTGAAAACTGTGTTTTTACTGGAGATACTCTTTTTGAAGGTTCAATAGGAAGAACAGATTTAACAGGAGGAGATTTCAATACTATAATTACTAGTATAAAATCAAATCTTTTATGCCTTGCGGGTTCTACCATAGTGTATCCTGGGCACGGACCATGTAGTACAATAAATAATGAAAAATTAAACAATCCTTTTTTATAGGATTAATATAGGGTGTAAGAGTACTGTGTATTTTATACACTATAGTTTATTAAGGAGTTAAAATGATTAAAGTAAAATTAAACAATACGGAATTTACCTATGATGTATACCAAATGATAAATTTATTTTATCTTTTTCCAGATATTAAATTCGTAGAAGAAAATGCTGATTTTAATGTTGAAGTTAAGGAAAATGTTGTTGAGGTTCAAAGTAGTTCTGAAAATTTTGAGTACATAATTAATAAGTCATATAAACTCAAGGAAGAAGTTAAAAAAGCTATTTTTTTATTCTTTTCAAAAGATACAACGCTTGAACTTCCTTGGGGCACTTTAATTGGTATAAGACCTTCTAAAAGAGCTCTTGAGCTACTTCAAAAGGGATATTCTGAAGAAAGTATCATATCAGAATTTAAAGAAAAACATATCACTAGAGAAGATAAGGCACAACTTTGTATAGATGTTGCAAAGTTTGAGAGAAATATTGTTAATAAGAACAAGGACAATATAAGTGTTTATATTGGGATGCCATTTTGTCCGACCAGGTGCCTGTATTGTTCCTTTGCAGCGAGTCCTATAGGCAAGTGCAAAGATATAGTGAATCCTTACCTTGAGGCTTTGTCTCATGAGATTAAAGAAATAAGTAAATATATTAAAGATAAGAAACTTAATATTGAATGTGTATATTTTGGAGGGGGTACCCCCACATCAGTAAATGATGATCAATTTGAATTTATAATGAAGCACATTTATGAAGCCTTTCTTCAGTACAATAATGTACGTGAATTTACAGTAGAATGCGGAAGACCTGATAGTATAACTTTTAAAAAGTTAAGTACTATGAAAAAATATGGTGTGCATAGAATAAGCATTAATCCTCAAACTATGAATGATGATACATTGGAGTTAATTGGCAGAACTCACTCGGTAGAGAGCGTATGTGAAAAATTTGCTATGGCGAGAGAATTAGGTTTTGATAATATAAATATGGATTTAATAGTTGGCCTTCCGGGGGAGAAAATTTCTCATATAATAAGAACTTGTGAAAAAATATTTCAAATTCAACCTGATAGTATTACAATTCATGCTATGTCCATAAAAAGAGCTTCAAAGCTTCATGAAAAGATGCTTAATAATTATAGATTTGAAATTCCGGGTCAAGAAGAATTAAATAAAATGTATGAGCACACTGTAGAATTATCTAAGAAACTTCATATGAAACCTTATTATATGTATAGGCAGAAAAATACCGTGGGTAATATGGAGAATGTTGGATATACAAGACCGGGAAAAGAGGGAATATACAATATTCAAATGATTGAGGAGAAACAGACAGTTATTGCACTTGGTGCGGATGCAGTTTGTAAAGTTGTATTTTTAGAAGAAAACAGGCACGAAAGGTTTGCAAATATCAAAGATGTTAGAGTGTATATTAAAAGAGTAGATGAGATGATTGAAAGAAAAATTGAATTGCTAGAAACACTATATAGTTAAAGATAAAGAGTTAACTGATATTGGAATAAGGTATGATAAAAATATTCGAAATTGTGTTTAGAGAGGAAGGATACAAAATGGCAGAAGCATTAGACGGTTTAAAGAGAACCAATATGTGTGGCGAACTTCGCGAAACACACATATCAAATAAAGTAACGGTAATGGGATGGGTTCAAAGAAAGAGAAACTTAGGAGGACTTGTTTTTATCGATTTAAGAGATAGAACGGGACTTCTACAATTAGTATTTGGAGAAGAAATAAACAAAGAAGCTTTTGCTAAGGCAGACTTAGTGAAACCAGAGTACTGTATTGCTGTAACTGGTGAACTTATTAAGAGGCAATCTCCAAACGAAAATCTACCAACGGGACTCGTTGAGCTTAAAGGTGAAAATATAAAGATATTATCTGAATCAGAAACTCCACCTATATATATAAAAGAAGATTTAGATGCGTCAGAAAATGTACGTTTAAAATATAGATATCTTGACCTCAGAAGACCAGATATGCAGAAAATTCTAATGACGAGGCATAAAACATCTAAGGTGATTAGAGATTTTTTAGATGAGCAGGGTTTTTTAGAAATAGAAACACCTATGCTTACAAAAAGTACTCCAGAGGGTGCTAGGGATTATTTAGTTCCAAGTAGAAATTACCCTGGAAAGTTCTATGCACTTCCACAATCACCACAATTGTTTAAACAATTATTAATGGTGTCTGGATATGATAAGTACTTCCAAATTGCAAGATGTTTTAGAGATGAAGATCTAAGATCAAACAGACAACCAGAGTTTACACAAGTAGATATTGAAATGTCTTTTGTTGAGGAAGATGATGTTATAGCTGTAAATGAAGCCTTAATTAAAAAAGTATTTAAAGAAGTAGTAAATGAAGATGTTGTTCTTCCTATAAAAAAAATCACATACAAGGAAGCTATGGATAAATATGGCTCAGATAAACCAGATTTAAGATTTGGAATGGAAATAGTGGATATTACAGAAGTGGTAAAAGAATGTGAATTTGTAGTATTTAAAAATGCCATAGATAATGGTGGCAGTACTCGTGCTATAAAAGTTAGTGATGCTGCAGATATGGGTAGAAAAAAATTAGACAAATTAGGTGAGTTTGTTAAGACTTATAAAGCAAAAGGGCTTGCATGGATTGCATGCAAAGACGATGGAATTAAATCCCCTATAGCTAAGTTCTTTAGTGAAGATCAAATGCAGACTATCTTAAATAAGGTAGAGGCAAAGACAGGAGATTTGGTACTTATTGTAGCAGACAAAGATAGCGTTGTTCTACAGACTTTGGGTGCATTAAGATTACAGGTAGCTAAAGACCTAGAAATTTTAAAAGATAATAAGGAATTTAATTTTGTATGGGTTACACAGTTCCCACTTGTAGAGTACAATGAAGAAGAAAACAGATATGTAGCAGCGCATCATCCTTTCACAATGCCAATGGATGAAGATCTACAATACCTAGAATCAGATCCGGGTAGAGTTCGAGCTAAAGCCTATGACATAGTGTTAAATGGAGAAGAATTAGGTGGAGGTAGTATACGAATTCATAATTCAAAGTTACAAGAAACTATGTTTAAAGTTTTGGGATTTACTCAGGAGAAAGCATGGGAAAGATTTGGCTTCTTACTAGAATCATTCAAATATGGGCCACCACCACACGGCGGACTTGCTTTTGGACTAGATAGAATCGTAATGTTCTTAGC
>NZ_JAENWL010000282.1 GCF_016650095.1 Clostridium sp.
GGAGATTTTATATGTCTTTTGCAGCAAATCAAAGTGTATTAACTATAATTATAATGATTATGATAGGATATTTTTTGGCATATAAAAAAATATTTGATGAACAGGCAATTAATTTGATAACAACCATTGTTATCAACATTTCACTTCCAATGCTGATGTTTAATACAATTTCAAGTAATTTCACAAAACAGAAGCTTATATCTGACTCAAGTGGATTAATAGTGCCTTTTTTAACAATAGGTAGTTGCTTTATTATTGCCAAGCTATTTGCTATAGTTGCAAAAGTTAATAGCAATAGAAGAGGACTTTTTGTATCAATGTTTTTTAATTCAAATACTATATTTATGGGAATTCCAGTTAATCTAGCGTTATTTGGAGAGAAGAGCATTCCCTATGTTTTGCTTTATTACATAGCCAATACTTCGTTTTTTTGGACTTTAGGCATATATGAGATTGCTAAGGATGGAGACAAAAAAGGTTTGAAATTTTTTTCAATCAATTTTGTTAAAAAAATATTATCCCCACCATTGATAGGATTTCTTGTGGGTATGGTTTTGTTGTTATTAAATATAAAATTACCAGCATTTATTATGGATACTAGCAAATACTTGGGAAATCTTACAACTCCCTTATCTATGTTTTTTATAGGTGCATCCATTTACTCAGTAAATTTGAAATCCGTAAAATTTAGCATAGATATTGTTTGGGTATTATTCGGTAGATTTGTAATATCACCACTTCTAGTAATACTTATTTTGCCAATGTTTTCTATACCACACCTTATGGGTTCGGTTTTTATTGTACAAGCGGCTATGCCCGTCATGGCTAATTCGGCAATAATAGCAAAGGCTTATGGTTCGGATTATAATTTTGCATCGTTAATGATAGCAATTTCAACTATAGGTACTCTACTAGTCATACCAATTCTAATGGCGGTGTTATAAAGTATTGCGGTTTGTCTTACTTTTAATATTTAACAAATACTACATATTTTCTCCACTGATATCGACATAAGTATAAGTTGTTAAGTTAATGTATTAGAGCGAAGTCCCACTTTACTTTAATAAAAAAAGCTGCGAAGTAACACTTCACAGCCTTTTCATATTTAATACTATTTATCCTCTTCCCTAATTTTATCCTATTATAAACCTTCGCACTCTATTTTAATACTTTTACATTCATTGAATTTGGAAAATCTCTTAATACACTCATAAATATTTTCATTAAATCTATCATGGTCATCAATATAATCTTCGAGCCACAAATTTTTGACTATAAGTTGTTTTAGCTTTCTATCATTTACTATTTCTATTCTCCCAATAAAGTTATCTCCAGATAGAACAGGTAAAACGTAATAACTATATTTACGCTTTACAATAGGCGTATATATTTCCCACTTATATTCAAAATTGAAAATCTTTTTTATAAGCTTTCTATCCCAAAGCATATTATCAAGAGCAGCAATAAACTCTGTTCTGTATGTAAACTCATTATTGCACAATACCGTATCAATGATGTGTCTATCCGCGGACAAGCAGTAAAAAGTATCAGGTATATTTTCAATTTCAATTTCTATAATCTTGTTCGCCTCAAGTAATTTCTTAAATATGTTGCTTCGATTAGCAGCTTTTAAGCCATCAATTCCAAGTAATGCATCAGATGGTTTGTTCCAAAGCATTCCAACTGCACCAATACGTCTTAGAATTCTCCAAGACCTATGTTCTTCCTGCGTTAGATTGGGGTCACAGGCATTTAAAATTTCAGAATTAATGTGTTCACTAGCAAGAGCATAATGCTTAATTGTGCCTTTTTTATGATGAACAATTAGCTCTCCTCTAAAATACATTGTTTCTAGTGCCGCACGAGATAATGTAGTAGGATTCCATGACCAGTCAACTTTTTCATTAAAGTTAATATCTTTTGAAGAAGCAAATCCACGTTCTTTAATAATTGACCTTATCTCTTTTTCAACTAAATTAACTTTATCCAAACTTCTACCATATTGATGGTAAAATGCCCGCATTGGCGCAAAGTATTTCCAATCATCTATGCTTAATATAGACAAATTTTTATCAAAATAATCTATAAGTTTTCTTTCTTTATATAAAAGCTTATAAAGCATTCCTTTAGAAAAGCCTTCTACTCTTGATTGCAATACCAATTCTGCATTTTTACCACAAACGTCAATAGGATCAAACTGAATACACCCTGCTTGTTTTATATAATCACAAACACCATTTTCTCCAATAAATTTATGCTCACCTATTAACCCCTGTTTTATCAGAATGAATTGACGAGCTTGCTTATTTGTAAGTTTAACTGATCTCATATTATTATCACTTCCCACCTATTTTAATTCATAAAGTTTTTCAAAATAAAAAGGCCAATAAGATTTTAATCTATCGGCACTTTCTTCTTATTTATTATACTTTATTTCTAATATATTTAAGACTTATACTTGGATTACTGGTTTTTATTGATCTAATCTCAAAAATATTTAAAGAGGCTACAAAAGGCGTAAGCTTTGTATAACCATAGTTTCTGGTATCAAAATCTGGATACCTCTTATTAAGGGTGCTACCTAGTTCCCCTAAGAATGCCCAACCATCTTCATCTGAAATCTCAGTGATAATAGTTTTGATAGCCTCTACTAGTTTATCAGAACTTATCATACCACCTTTTGATTCTTCTTGTATTTGACTTCCTTTATTAGTTGTTGTTTCCACATTTCTTGACGGCATTGAAGCTAATACTTCAAGATATTTAAACTTCTCACAAGCTGAGATGAAAGGCGTAGGAGTTTTCTTTTCTCCCATTCCAATAACATACATACCAGCTTCACGAAGGCGGGCTGCTAGTTTTGTAAAATCACTATCACTAGACACAATGCAAAACCCATCAACATTATTTGAATAGAGTATATCCATGGCATCAATTATAAGAGCTGCATCCGTTGAATTTTTGCCTGTTGTATAACTATATTGTTGGATTGGACTAATTGAATAATTAAGCAATACATTCTTCCATGAAGCAAGTTGAGGTTTTGTCCAATCCCCATAAATTCTTTTATAAGTAGGGGTTCCATGATTTGAAATTTCATCAATTATATACTTTATATATTTATCAGATACGTTATCAGCATCAATCAAAACCGCTATTTTTTTATCCTTTTCCATCTTTATCTCCTTCACATATTATGTCTTCAGGCTATTTTATATAAATCTATTTTCATTACTTTAAAATAACATACTATTATATATCATTCTACAAAATCCTAAATATTCCTTTTTAATTTCCATAATTATTCTAATCACATACAATTCCCTACATAGATTGTTACCTCTTAAAAATAGGTCTTAAAAAAACACCTGAATTAACAGATGCTTAGTAAATTTTTCACGTAAACTAACCTATTATAAAATTATTTATCAAATAATATGCTTTTAATAATAGTTGATCCGTATTTTTACCCTTCATGAACTTTAGTTCTATTGTTATTCCACTAGCTAATATTAATTTTATTTCTGGGTCTAAATCAAATGTACCAGCTGTTTCAACTGCATAAGTAATAATATTTTTAAACGGTATAGTATAATACTCAACTTTTTTGCCAGCAGATCCTTGTTTATCAGCAACTAAAATACGTTTATCAGTAAAAACAGCCATGTCTCTTACTGTTTTTACAACGAAACATACTTTTTCGTTTGGAGAAATAAATGATTTTAGCGTATTCGATAGAGCCACTTCCTCATATAAATTAAAAATCTTATTTAAATTTACATTTGCCACAACACAACCCCCTAGTATAATAAACAACATTTCATCCTAAATAAATTATATCCTATGGAGTAAATGTTTACAATTAAAATATTTATTTTGCGCTTACCCCTCCGAGTTCACTTGCTCCTGGCGTTTTTCTATAAACTTTGTTAAGAAAAGTTTTATTATGCCGGCAATAGGTACAGACAAAAGCATTCCAAGTATACCCGCTAGTGTTCCACCGATTGTTATTGCCATTATTACAAAAATCGGATGTAAGCCCATACTATCTCCTACGATTTTGGGCGATATAACTGCACCATCAAGTTGCTGAACGGCAAGAAGTATCAGTACTGCCCATAGTGCCATAATAGGACTCGGGCTAAGAAGGCCTACAATAATTGCTGGAATACAACCAATTAGCGGACCAACATAGGGTATAACATTGGCAATACCCGCAGTAAACCCAATAAGAAAGGCAAAATCAATGCCTATAATAGATAGTCCAATACTGCTTATTAATCCAACTATTAAACCAACAAGCAATTGTCCTCTTATAAACCTTGATATAATGTAATTAATTTCATTGGCTGTTCTATTGAATCTTTTAAATTTGTTTTCCTTTATTATTAGGCACATAGAATTCAAGTATAGTTTCTTAAAATATTCATAGTCCTTTAATAAATAAAAGGAAATAAACAAACCAATGAAACTACTGATAACGCTGCTACCTATACCCGCAGATAATTTAATTATACTACCTATAGAAACTGATAAATATGGGGATATTTGCTTTATAGCTTGGGATAAATACTCCTTTATATTGCCTGAGAGACCACTTTGGGTAATTCTTTTATTAATGTAATCAAATAACTCATTATACCGCTTTACATAATCTCCGATAGACGTGAACATAACTGATAATGTCTCATTGCTACTAATTTGCCCACCAATCATTACGTAAATACTATAAACAAGTAGCACAAATAGTAAGATCACTACTAAATATGTTAGTACAATGCTAAGTAAATGGGTTTTACATTTAAGTTTTAGACGCTTAACAAGAAAAACATTTATAAGCTTTGATAATGGATACAATAAATACGCAATTATAATACCAGTAATAAGGGGTGAAATCATTGAAATCAAATCTTTAATTGCATTAATGATACTTCTCAACAACTCTCCAAAATTAAAAACTAC
>NZ_JAENWL010000068.1 GCF_016650095.1 Clostridium sp.
ACTTCTTGACCTACTTCTACAAATACTACCGCCATACCTGTATCTTGACAAATTGGTACTTGATCAGTTTTTGCAATTTCAGCATTTTTTAACAAATTGGCTATAATATCTTTTCCTACAGGAGATGTTTCTGTCTTTTCGGCTTTATGAAAAGCACATAATACGTCTTCTCCCACATAAAAATTAGTCTTTATACTCATGTCTTTTAACGCATTTTCTATTTCTATTACATCTACTTTACGCATAAACCAGCAACTCCTTTCAATATTTTACTTATAAAGCTTACATGATTTTTGAATCACCTTATTATGTTATATTCTAGCTACCCCAGATTTTCTAGCAGCTGCCATAACTGCTTCGGCCACAGTTTTTCCTACTCTAGGATCAAATGCAAATGGAATAACAAAATCTTCGTTTAATTCTTCATCACTAACTAACCCTGCTAAAGCATATGCAGCAGCAATCTTCATCTCATCATTTATATCGCTTGCTCTAACATCCAATGTTCCTCTGAATATTCCAGGGAATGCTAATACATTGTTGATTTGGTTTGGATAATCTGATCTTCCAGTACCAATTACTCTTGCACCAGCTTCCTTAGCTAAAGAAGGTAAAATTTCTGGGTTTGGATTTGCCATGGCAAATATGATAGCATCCTTCGCCATACTTCTTACCATATCTTGACTTAATTGGTTAGCAGCTGATACTCCTAAGAATACGTCAGCTCCAACGATGACATCCTTTAAACTTCCCTTAACTTTATCTTTGTTTGTAGTTGTTGACATTAAATCTTTTTCGCCGCCTAGATTTTCACGTCCTTCATAGATGGCACCCTTTGTATCACACATGATGACACTAGCTACTCCCATGCTCATTAGTAATTTCGTTACGGCTATACCTGCCGCACCTGCACCATTTATTACAACTTTAATATTCTTAATATCTTTCTTTATTAATCTTAATGAGTTAAGTATGCCTGCAAGAACTACAACCGCTGTACCATGTTGATCATCGTGAAAAATTGGGATATCGCATACTGCTTTAAGTCTTCTTTCAATTTCAAAACATCTAGGTCCACTTATATCTTCTAAATTAATTCCACCAAAGCTACCTTGAAGTAGTTCAACGGTCCTTACAATTTCATCTACATCTTTAGAACGTATACAAAGAGGGAAAGCATCAACATCACCAAAAGTTTTAAACAGAACACATTTACCTTCCATTACTGGCATTGCAGCCTCTGGTCCAATATCGCCAAGGCCTAAAACAGCAGTACCATCTGTTACAACAGCTACAAGATTCCATCTTCTTGTAAGTTCATAGGATAAATCAATATTTTTTTGAATTTCGAGACAAGGTTCTGCAACTCCTGGTGTATAAGCTATAGAAAGATCTCTACTATCTTTTACAGGTACTGTAGAAATTACTTCAATTTTACCTCTCCATTGTTTATGATACTTCATTGCCTCTTCTTTAATATCCATTTTTCTCATTCCCCTTTTTTATTTATTTTTTGGTTATTTCTTTTAATTTGAATATATAAATATATTTTTATTGCGAAAAATAATGACTTATTTCTCGCAAAAATTAAACTAAATAGTATTATTTATCATTTTCTCTTCCATGAGTATAATGTGGTAATAACATAGGAGAAATCTTATCTGTCTCCACACCATTTTCTTCAAGGCTTTTGTGATATGCTTTTATATGGTCAAGGCTCAGTTCTTTCAATTTAACTGTTTTGCAGTTTTCACCTGCATGGGACCCTGCCCTACGTCCGAAGACAATAATATCTAATAGTGAGTTGCCCATGAGTCTGTTTCTACCGTGAATTCCCCCTGAAGCTTCTCCTACCGTATAAAGGTTTTCTACCTTGGTTTGACCATTCTCATTTATTGAAAGTCCTCCATTTTGATAATGAAGAGTTGGATATACGATAATCGGATCTATTCTCATATCAATACCAAATTTTAAATACATTCTCAACATAGCAGGAAGTCTCTTCTCAAGAGTTCCTTCTCCATTGATAATATCGATTAAAGGAGTATCTAGCCATATACCTTTTTCGCCATCAGCTGTGTCAATCCCTTTATTTCTTACAAGACATTCTCTAATTAATGCAGATGTTTCAACATCTCTAGTTTCAAGATGATAAGTAAATTGTTCACCATCTATATTAAGAGGTGTTGCACCTAAACTACGAACTTTTTCTGTAACAAGTGCACCAAATATCTGAGATGGGAATGCTGCGCCTGTAGGATGGTACTGAATAGCATCTGCAAATGCAAGCTCTGCCCCAGCTCTGTATCCTAGTATTAGCCCATCCGCTGTAGCCCCATAATGATTTGATGTTGGAAAACCCTGATAATGAAGTCTTCCAGCCCCACCAGTGGCTATAATAACAGTTTTAGCCCTTGCAATTAAATATTCCTCAGTTTCAAGATTGAATAATATTGCTCCAGCAGCTTTACCATCCTTGTCGAGGATTATCTCAACAGCAGGGGAAAATTCAACCACTTCAATACCTTTATTCTGTACTTCATCACGAAGCACACGCATGATCTCAGCTCCTGTATAATCAGCTGCTGCATGCATTCTCTTTCTAGCGGTTCCACCTCCATGGGTAGTAACCATGGTGCCATCTTCTTCTTTATCAAACATTACCCCAAGTTCATTTAACCATTTGATTGATCCAGGAGCATCCATTACTAGAGCATTAACAAGTTCTGGTTTATTGGTAAAATGTCCACCACCCATTACATCCAGGTAATGTGTTGCAGGAGAATCGTCAGGCTTATCTGCAGCCTGGATTCCACCTTCAGCCATCATTGTGTTTGCATCTCCAAAACGTAATTTAGTAGTAATTAATACCTTAGCACCTTTTTTGTTGGCCTCTAAAGCAGCTGAAGCTCCAGATCCACCTCCACCTATTATTAAAACATCAACGTCATAGTCCGGTTTAGTCAAATCCATATCTAAATTTTGAATTCTACTTTTACCTTCAAGAAGTTGTGCAAGTTCTAGTGGAGCTTTCGATCCTTTGTTTGGTCCAACTCTTAAGTTTTTAAACTGATCCTTCTTATAATCAGGATAATTCTGTTCTAATATATCTACCTTCTCCTGGGCAGTCATCCTTGGAAACTGAACTCCCAGTCTTTCAGGACGAGTAGCTTCGACCTTCTTTATTAGCTCCCTCATTTCTGCTGTATACATTTAAATACCTCCCTGATATAACTATATTTTATGTGATTTTAGGGCAATCTTTACTTTGTAATATCCCTTGTATTATACATTTCTTTTAATTCATCAATACTTTTAATCATTAACTCTTTTACTGAATCGTCATACGCGCCTTCTTGAATTTCCTTTACCCTTTGCGTTAAATCTAAGGTTTCATGAGCAATGTATTTACCTGTAAGCCTACGTGCAAGCACACCTACTTGGTAATGAGTTATATTAGCAGGGCATCTTGAAGCACATATTCCACACATAACACAGTCAAAGGATTCGTGAGCACATTTTTCAATTTCTCCTCTTTGTGCATACGCAATATATTGCATAACATTAAGGTCTTGTGGGCATCCCTTAGTACAGGAATTACATCCGATACAGCTATATATTTCAGGATAAAGCTTCATCATTGTATCAGCATTTGGCTCAAGTTCATTCATATCATATGATTTTTTATCTCCTGGAAAGAACGGTAATTGAGTAAGATACATACCATCTTCTACCTTAGTTTGACATGCTAAGCATACCTTTAATTCATTCTTGCCTTTAATTCTATATATCGTTGCACAGGCACCGCAAAAGCCACCTCTACATCCACATCCTCTAACTAATTGGTACCCTGCATATTCCATGGAATCCATGATTGTAAGGGTTGAAGGTACAGTATATTTTTTATTTAATATAAATATTTCCACCATTTCTTTGTTGGACATTTTATATGCCTCCTTTTTCCCAGATTTCTAATGGGATGGATTAAACTATTTTAATATTTGCATTAATATTCGTCTGGGAGCTCATCTATTTCGTCACATCTAAATACTGGACCATCTTTACACACATATTTATCTCCTATGTTGCAACGTCCACATTTACCTACTCCACATTTCATTTTAAGCTCTAGTGTTGTGTATACTTGATCCTTCTTAAATCCTATTTCCATAAGTGTTTGAAGAGTGTATTTAATCATAATAGGTGGACCACATAACAAGGCTACTTTATTTGTATTAAATCCAATTTCTTTAACATAAGATGGAACAAATCCAACATGCCCTTCCCATCCATCAGCCGGTCTATCAACCGTTAAATGAACATCTGTATTAGGCATTGATGGCCAGTTTTCGAAGATGTCTTTTTGAAAGACAAGATCTCCTGGCGATCTTGATCCATATAGAATATCTACTTTTCCATAATTTTCTCTATTATCCATTACATAATTTATAACTGAACGAATAGGTGCGAGTCCTATACCTCCACCTATGAAAAGAAGGTCTTTTCCTTTTAGTTCATCCTCTACCGGAAAATTATTTCCGTAAGGTCCTCTTATACCTATTTCACACCCTACTTCAAGGCTGTGTAGATACTCAGTGACCGCACCACATCTTTTTACGCTGAACTCCATATAATCTTTCTGCGTTGGAGAAGAAGTGATTGAGAAAATAGCTTCTCCAAGTGGAGGTACTGAAATCATCGCACATTGACCTGGCATATGTTCAAATGCTTTTCCACCATTAGGCTTTACAACTCTAAAAGTAGTTACATCCTCTGTATCTGCCCTCATTTCTTCTATCACTACGATTTCAGGAATTAGTGGATTTACATGTTCATTACAGCTGCAACCCATTATTTTTCACCACCCAATTTTTTAATTACTTTAACAATATCCAAGTGAACAGGACATTTTTCGACGCATCTTCCACATCCAACGCAAGCATATACTCCATCATGATTATTCGGATAATAAACAAGCTTATGCATAAACCGCTGTCTGAATCTTTCTTTTTGAGTCTTTCTAATATTTCCATGGGCCATAAGAGTAAAATCTGAGAACATGCAGGAATCCCAACAACGGAATCTCTCTCCAGATTCATCCCCCTTAAAATCGGAAATATCATAACAATGACAGGTAGGACATACAAACGTACATGAGCCACACCCTAAACACCGTTCACTAAGCTCCGCCCAAATTCCTAATTCAAATAAATCATTAAGCTCTCCTGTTATTTTTGTAGGGTCTATATTGGCTAGTGGAAGCTCTTTCACTTTCCCTTTTGTAGCCTCTTGCATTGTATTTAGTTCGCTTATATCCTTATCTGTTGCATCTTCTAAAAGATCTTTTAATTTCTCAGTTAAGTTTTCACCCTTTTGTGTTTGTGCATTCCAAATAATGCTATCACCCATATCCCAGGTAGTCACATCAACCTCTTTAGGAGCTGTTTGTGGCTCTATTCCAAATGAGCTGCAAAAGCAGGTTTCTTCTGGGTTAAAACAAGCCATAGTAACAATTGTTCCTTTCTCGCGCCTTTGCTCATATAATCTATCTACGGGTTCTTCGAGAAATACATTGTCAAGAAGCTGAAAGCTCTTTGCATCACAATGCCTTACCCCAAAGAGTACATAGTCCTCTTTCTTTCCTCCTACATTTTCTAGTTCAAGTTTCTTACCATCTCTTTTAAACTTTAAGTAGGTTTCGCTTTGAGGGAAAATAAAACCTTTAGGTGAAATACTAGTTTTCAGTTTTTCTACATTAACTACGTCACCTTCGTGCCACAGGTCGAAGTTTACTTTTTCATCCTTTTCAATTGGTAAAAATAGTTCATAGGATTTATTAATCGTACTAAAAAGCTGTGAAAACTTACTTTTTAATATTTTCTTCATTATTTCTTCTCACCTCCGCGCTCTGTAAATGAATCTTCATCATCCAATTTATACGTACCAATGGGAGCTTCTTTAGATGTATCTACCCCTGCATCATATTCACCGTAAAGTACATTTATATCTTTTATAATTTTACTATTTAATTTGTGAAGAGGTATTCCTGCTGGACATACTCTGCTACATTCTCCACATTCTACGCAACGTCCTGCAACGTGATAAGCTCTAATTATATGATAAAACTGCTCTTCACTGGCTACATTTGCTTTACCAGATACATCTGCTCTGTCGTTGTCAAATATACATTTCTCGCAACTACATGCAGGACATATATTACGGCAAGCGTTACAGCGTATACATTTTGAGAATTGATTGTCCCAGTAATCAGACCGTTCCTCTACAGACATTGCTTCAAGGTCTTCCACATCTTTAAAGCGTTCTAGTGGGTCTACTTCTCTCTCTACAACCTCCGTCATCATCTGGTCATATACTACGGGATTTGGATATCTACATCTAAGACATTTATCATATTCAAAATCTCCTGCTGGAAATTTCACTTCTCCATCATTTTTTACAAATATTATGTCATCTCCAGATCTTTTTACACTTAAAAGACCTTTATGTAATTCTTGTTTTTTTACTTTCTCCGGATCAATCATACCAGGGCAACTTACTCCGTAAATCACTACCTTTTCGCGATCTATTCTGTTGTCTTTTACCATTTGGTTAAAAGCGCGAGAATCGCATCCTTTTAAGAATATGCCTATTTTATTATGTTCTTTTAATTGCCCTATTAGATATTTACTTAAGTTATTAACACAGAAACAGTCCCATATTAAAGAATGTGTACCATCCACGTCCGTAATAAATACCGGATAAGAATCATCAAAAGTATCTCCCTTTTTCCAACCTATGATTTTTTCTACTTCCCCATTTTCTAGGGCCAATTTTGCGGTCTCTCTTATTTTTTCAGTTATCTTTTCCATCTATCATCCCTCAACTTTCTATTAGGACCAAGTTTATGAACCTTCTCTAATGCATCATTCATAACGCTTGCAAATTTATGTCCTTCTGCTGCTGAAATCCAATCCACTGTAAATCGATCTTTTTCTATCCCCATATATTCAAGAAAATTCATGAAAACCGAAAACCGTCTTCTTGTATGATAGTTTCCACTTGTATAATGACAATCTCCTGGATGACAACCGGCAATTACTACGCCGTCTGCTCCCCGTTGGAAGGCACGGAGTACAAAGTTTTCACTTACCCTACATGAACATGGAACCCGAATAATTTTAACATTAGCAGGATAGGCGAGTCTACTTGTCCCGGCTAAGTCGGCTCCTGCATAACTACACCAGTTACAACAAAAGGCTACTATCAAGGGTTCAAATTTAACTTTATCTATCCCCTCATTTTCTTTAGCTTCTACTGACATAATGCATCCACCTCCGCTAAAATCTGTCTATTTGTAAATCCCTTAAGGTCAATTGCACCAGGACGACAAGCCACTGTACATCCACCGCAACCTTGACAAAGTGCTTCATTTACATTTGCGACTATTTTGGTAATTGTTTTCCCGTTCTCTTTAACCTCAATTGTTTTTGAAGAAATTGCATCATATGGGCAGATTTTTGTACATGCAAGACATCCACTACAAATCGATTCATCTACTTCTGAAACACAAGGACTACTAATTAGTTTTGTCTTACTTAGCACATCAATTACCTTTGCGGCTGCTGCACTTGCCTGTCCAACTGTTTCTGGAATATCCTTTGGTCCTTGGCAAGCTCCCGCTAGGTATATACCAGCAGAATGTGTTTCTACCGGACGAAGTTTTGCATGAGCTTCCGTAAAGAAATTGTTTGCATCCGTACTTATTCCTAATGTTCTTTTAATTATGCTTGCATCGTCTTGTGCCTTAGTTGCCGCTGCGAGTACTACCATATCTGCATCAATTACAACTGTATCTCCAGTCATTGTATCTACAGCATGAACTTGAAGTTTTTCACCATCCGGAAAAATCTTACCGACCATCCCTTTTATATAGTGAACACCATATTCTTCAACTGCTCTTCTCTGAAACTCTTCAAAATTTTTCCCCGCGGTACGAACATCAATATAGAAAACATATGCTTCCATATCAGGATAATGATCCTTGAGTAGCATAGCGTGCTTTGCTGTATACATACAACAAATTTTAGAACAGTAAGTTTTACCCCTAGGCGACTTATCCCTTGAACCCACGCATTGTATAAACACTACTTTTTTAGGCACTCTATGATCCGATGGGCACAAAAGCTTACCCGCTGTAGGACCTGCGGCGTTGGTTAATCTTTCAAATTCAAGAGATGTGATTACATCAGGATGGTTCCCATACTGATATTCTCCAAATTTATCTAATTTTATAATATCATAACCTGTAGCTACTACAATAGTTCCATATTTTTTTGTAATGTTAGTGTCCTCCTGAGAAAAGTCAATAGCACCAGATGGACATATTTTTTCACAAATACCACATTTTCCTGTCTTAAACTTGATACATTCTTCACGGTCTATAACCGGTACATTAGGCACCGCCTGAGCGAAAGGTGAGTAAATAGCTCCTCTGTTTGTTAGTCCTTCATTAAATTCACTTTTAGCTTTTCTTGAAGGACATTTTTCTGTACAGACACCACAGCCAGTACACTTTTCTAAGTTCACACTTCGTGCTTTTTGTTTAATAATAGCTTCAAAGTTACCTACATATCCACTAACCGATTCTACTTCACTGTAAGTGTATAGTGTAATATTGGGATGAGAAGCTGCCTCTACCATTTTCGGTGTTAAAATACAAGCTGCACAATCTAGCGTAGGAAATGTTTTATCTATTTGTGACATTTTGCCACCAATACTTGGTGATTTCTCAACGATATCTACTTCATAACCTGCATTAGCAATGTCAATAGCCGCTTGTATCCCTGCAATTCCTCCCCCAATAACAAGGGATCTATGTGTTACTCCTATTTCTCCGGATATCAGCCCCGTATTTAATGCTACTTTCGCCACTGCAGCTCTAACAAGCGCGATGGCCTTCGGGGTTCCTTCCTCTTTAGTCTTATGTATCCATGAACAATGCTCGCGAATATTAGCAACTTCTAATAAATATGGATTCATGCCCGCTTCATTTGCTGCATTACGGAATGTTGCCTCATGCATTCTAGGTGAACATGATGCCACCACTACTCGGTCTAGCTTTTGCTCTTTTATTGCATCTTTAATTAAATTTTGGCCTACTTCTGAACACATATATTGATAGTCTTTAGCATGTACAACTCCAGGCATTTTTTTAGCTTCATTTATAACTCTATCTATGTCTACAGTAGCTGCTATATTGCTTCCACACCAACAAACAAAAACTCCAATTCTCTGCAACTTAATCCCTCCTTTAAAAATAACAGTATCATTATCCTTTTGTAAAAATTACTTATTATACTTTCTAAATGCACTTACAATCGCCTGCTGCGGCATTTTATCATCTATTTTCCCAAATACATCATCAGCTGATAATTTGCTTCCTCCTGTGCGTCTAATTATGATAAGCCTAACTGCCTCTAAAACTTTCGCAATATCTATATCCCTAGGACATCTCTCTGCACAAGTAAAACAGGAAGCACATCTCCAAATGGTTTTGCTCTCCATAACCTTATCCAATTGTCCTGTCTGGAGTAATCTTATAACCTGATGAGGTAGGATATCCATACCCTCGCTTGCCGGACAGCCTGCTGAACATTTTCCACATTGGATACAATCCCGTATTCTTTGTCCACTTATTTCAGAAATTTGATCTATTTCTTTTGATTTCTTGTCAGAAAATATTTTAACTCTTTTCATTGCACTATCCCCTCCTAACTTATTTGACACCTAAAGCTTCAGCTAAAAGCTCGGTGAAATAACTAATAGATAGTTTATCTTTTGCTCCGCCTTTACTGTGTTCTAGATTATATTTACAAAGCGGGCATGCAGTAACAATTTCCTTTACATCATGCTTAACAGCTGATTCAATGATATTGTCTGTCATGTTATTTACAAGATCCTTTTGATCTAAACAAAGGTAACCTCCACAACACTCCGTTCTATATGGGTATTTTATAGGAGTAGCTCCAATAGCTTCTATAAAGTCTTCTATAATAGAAGGGTTTTCTGGATCATCAAAGTTCATTTCGGTGCTAGGACGAAGAAGAAGACATCCATAATAAGCTCCAATCTTCCTACCTGTAAGAGGATTCGTTACTTTTTCAGCTAGCTTATCAAATCCTATTTCATCTCTAAGCACTTCAAGATAGTGAAGAACCTCTGTCTCTCCAACATATTCTTTTTCTAGCTCCAAATAGTTGTTAACCTTTGTTCTTATGTCATCTTTATTCTTCATGTCGCCATTGACCCTTTTAATTACGTGATGGCATGCTGCACATAAAGTGACTAGTTTTTCATTTTTGTCCCTTGCGCTCACCAAACTTCTTACAGCTGATAATTTAGTAGCTATCTCATCAGTGGCTAAAGGATATACTGCACCACAACATTGCCACTCCTTTTGCTCTTCAAGTTCAAACCCTAAAACGTTTGCAGAATCTAGTGCAAATTTTTCTAATTCCTGAGCTTTCGTCTTTAATGTACAACCTGGATAATAACTATATTTCATCTTTATTCATCTAGACCTTTAAACAAACAAGTCTAGATTTACACCTCCCCTCATTTTTGTTAATATTTTAACGATTATTAATAAAAAAATTTAAATTTCGTAATTTAATATATGTATTTTTTATAAAACAGTAAAGACTTTCTTATCTTCTTGTTAAAAGTATAACACACTTTTTATAAATTGAAAATACGATTAAACTATGATATAATAGTTTAAAATTATATATATGGGATATATTATAAAATTAATAAAGCTTAAGCATTGTAATTATTGATTCTGTTAATATTTTAACATCTATTATTAAATAAATATAATTTTTTATGATTTTTACATTTATGTATTTTAAATACAATATAATTTCATTTGTTTTTTTGTTAAAATCATAACACATATTTTACATACTAAAAATATACTTACCTACGATATATTAATTGAAATATTTTTTTTGGGTGGGGGGGGAGAATATGTTATGGAATTAAGACAGTTACAGTATTTTCAAATGGTTTGCCAATTAAATAGTATTACACAAGCTGCCGAAAAACTTTTTGTATCTCAGCCTACTATTACCAATTCCATCAAAAACCTAGAAAAAGAACTGTCTATTGTACTCTTTGACCGTTCTAAAAAACATCTTCTACCCACAGCAGAAGGAAGAGTTTTTTTAAAAAGAGTAGATGAGATTTTAATGCAAGTAAATAATGCCACTTCAGAAATGAAGGAATACCACGATCTTAAAAAGGGCGTACTGACAATAGGTGTCCCTCCAATGATCGGTACTTTTTTATTCCCAAAATTACTTATTAATTTCCAAAAATCATATCCAAACATTAAACTCAATATTACCGAATATGGGTCTACTACAATAAAACGTATGGTAGAAAAAGAAGACATTGATTTGGGTCTTATTATATCTGATTCCACCAATAAATTATTAACTTCCCTTCCCATTTCAAATAGTGAGCTCTTCGTTTGCTTTAAAAAAGAACACCCCTTAAGCAAACAATCAACCATTACATTTAAAGATCTTAAGAACGAACCTATTATCTTACTAAATGAAGGCTTCTACATAAGGCAAAAGGTATTGGAATCCTTTAATGAATTCAATATTCAGCCTAATATTATTTTATCGTCTACCCACTTAGAAACCATCAAGGGTCTTACTACCAGTGGAGTTGGCATTTCATTTGTACTAAAGGAAATTTTTGAAGATAATGAAAAAATAGCAACAATACCATTAAATCCTGCTATTCCCATAAATATTTCTCTAGTTTGGAAAAAAGATCATTATCTATCAAATGCTTCAAAGGCATTTATAGATCTCTTAACTACAACTCCCATAAATTAAGTCCCTTTGAATACATAAGTTATAAATGCACCTCACAAATAGGAACTACAGGTATTCTTCTGTAGTTTTGCTTCCAAAAATTCTAGTACCTCTCACCTCCCCCTTAACATTTCATAACCAACTCCCAAAATTAATACAAAAATAAAAATATCCTCCATTACGTCTCTCATTATAAAAAATATCATGAATACTCATTTCTATAATTCATAACTTCATTGACAACATTGTAGTTACATAATAAAATATAACTACAGAGGTGATATTTTGGAAACTCAACTAAAACAAAATGAAAATTCTTGGATTTGTAAAGATATTGGACTTATCAATGCAAGTTATAAACTAAGTATAGGAGAATTAAATCTTATATTGGCAATTGCTTCAATTATTAATCCTTTTGATGAAGACGTTAAGGATTATGTTGTAAGTATTAAAGACTTTGCCAAACTATTGGAAGTCGATTTAAGTACAAATAAAAATCTCTATAGTAGAGTTAAGAGGGCCAGTGGTTTATTACTTAGCAAAAGAGTAACTATCCATGAAAACGATGGAGATTTTCAAACGGTATGGCTTTCAGGCATAAAATATTATGACAATGAGAATAAAGTAGCTGTGAGCTTTCATCCAAAGCTTAAAAAATACTATCTGCAGCTTGAAAAATATACTAAATACCGAATAAAAAATATAACAGATCTTAATAGTGAATATAGTTTAAAGATCTATGAAGCTTTAAAACAGTATGAAGAAATAGGTGAAATACTCTATGGACTTGAAGAATTAAAAGCATTTTTAGGTGTTGAAAAACAATATTATAGATATTACAACTTAAAACAAAGGATTTTAATTGTAACACAAAAGGAAATTAGTGCAAAAACTGATATATCTTTTGAATTTGAGGAAATAAAAGAAGGTAGAAATATTAAGGCTATTAATTTTTATATAAAAAGCAATTGCTATAA
>NZ_JAENWL010000059.1 GCF_016650095.1 Clostridium sp.
GGAAAAAGAACTTTCCAGTATATTTGTGATTTTTGGAGGAACTGGTGATCTAACAAAAAGAAAACTTATTCCCGCTATCTTTAGTTTGATGTACGAGGAGAAATTACCTGGAAATTTTACAATTATATCTATTGGAAGACGAGAAAAGACAAATGAGGAATATAGAGAAGAAATGTATGAATCAGTAAAAGAATTCTCTAGATTTTCTTTAGATGAAGAGTTGTGGCATAAATTCAGTAAGAGAATTCACTATAAAAAGTTTGATTATGACTCGGATAATGAAGGATATAAAGACTTAGATTCATTTTTGGAAACAATGGAGAATAGACATTTAACTGGAGGTAAAAGATTATATTATTTAGCCGTTGCACCTGAGTTTTTTGAAGGGATAATTAGGAAACTAAAAAATAATGATATGGTTAATAAAGCCACTGGATGGCAGAGGATAATGATCGAAAAGCCTTTTGGTTCAAGCTTAGAAACAGCTAGAATTTTAAATCATAATATATTAAAGCTCATAAATGAAGAGAATATATTTAGAATAGATCACTATTTGGGAAAGGAAATGATCCAAAACATATTAGCAATTAGATTTGGTAACTCATTATTTGAACCATTATGGAATGCAAATTATATTGATAATATTCAAATTACGTCGTATGAACTTTTAGGAGTTGAGAGTAGAGGTACATATTATGAAAGTGCAGGTATCTTAAAAGATATGCTCCAGAATCATATATTACAAATGTTAACTTTGATTACTATGGAACCTCCAGTAGACTTTGAAGCAGAATCTATAAGAGATGAAAAAGTTAAGGTATTACGTTCATTAAGACCTTTTACTGCTGAGTCTTATAAGCAAAGCATTGTTAGGGGTCAATATGGGGAAGGCGTTGTTAATGGTAAGATAGCTGTGGGTTATAGAGAGGAGGATAGAGTTTCAAAGGACTCAAATACGGATACCTTTATAGCACTTAAAACTTATATTGATAATTTCCGCTGGGGAGGAGTTCCAATATATATAAGAGCAGGGAAAAGAATGGATACAAAAAAAACTGAGATAGTAATTCAGTTTAAAAAACTTCCTGGAATTAATTATTATAAGGAGTTTAATCATATTGCGCACAATCTTTTAGTTTTAAAAATTCAGCCAGAAGAAGGTTTTTTCTTTCAGATAAATGCTAAAAAGCCTGGTAGTGAATTTAAAATGGAAAAGGTTCAACTCGATTATTGTCAAAGTTGTAAGTATTTAAATGATTCACCAGAGGCATATGAGAGACTAATACTTGAAGCAATTAGAAATAACGCATCACTATTTACTAGATGGGATGAACTTGAATATTCATGGAAATTTATCGAAAGCATTGGAAATGAATTTAAAAATGACATATCTAATTATCCTAATTACTTCGCTGGAACCTCAGGTCCAAAGGAAGCAATAGATTTGATTGAGAAGGATGGTAGACAGTGGTGGAATGTAATGGGAAATTAAGGGGGAATTAATATGATTATTTATGATATATCTATGACTATTGAAAAAGAAATGGGAGTATACAAGAATATAGAGGAAAAAAGACCAGTAATTAAATTTGATAGGAAAATTCCAGTGGATAGTATTAATGAATCTAGCATGTGTATGAACTTACATACAGGAACTCATATTGATGCACCGTATCATGTTGATGATCTGGGTGCAACCATTGATGCTATTGATTTAAATAAAGTGATTACAAAGTGTAGAGTAATAGATATGACAAATGTAGTAGATATGATAGCAAAAGAGGATCTTGTGGATAAAAACATTATGTCAGGGGAATTCTTATTATTCAAAACAAGAAATTCATTCACGGAAGAATTCCAGCCCGATTTTGTTTTTCTTGAAAAAAGTGGAGCTAAGTATCTAGCAGAAAAAGAAATAATTGGAGTAGCTATAGATTCTTTTGGAATAGAAAGGGCCCAACCGAATCATGAAACTCATAAAATTCTTTTTAGTAATGGAATAACTATAATAGAAGGGGTTAGGTTAAAAGAAATTGGAGAGTCTGAATATTTCATGTGTGCCTTACCACTTAAAATTAAAGGGGTAGATGGTGCTCCTGCTAGAGTAGTTTTAATAAAAGACTTAGTATTTTAAACAACAGTTTTCTAAATAGCTTGACATATAAAATTATTTATACTAATATAATAAGAAAAAATGATTTTTCAAGCGATGATAAGAAGAGTAAATATGTGCATTCTTTTACAGAGAGTTCCCTTAGGCTGAGAAGGAACAAAGAACTATCTATTGAAAAAGGTCTTTGAGCTTCACACCGAGCCTTATTGTAAGGGGTAGATTGTGACGGGCGCTCCCGTTTTAGAGCTAGAGTATTCGCGATAATTGCTTTGCCGTACTCAAAAAGATTAATATGGTGACATGTTGATAAACTGGGGTGGTACCACGAAATATATCTTTCGTCCCCAAGACGAATAAGTCTTGGGGGTGGGAGTTTTTTTATTGCATTTTTTTAGCACGTAATACAAAAATAAATTATATGGAGGTATTAAAAATTATGAGTTTATCAGGAATTTGGTTGCCAATTGTTACACCGTTTTTAAATGATAAGGTAGATTTTGAAGCCTATAAAAAGATGATAGATTATTATATATCAAAAGGAATAACGGGACTTATACCATTAGGTACCACGGGAGAAGTTCCAACTGTAAATGATAAAGAATATGAAGAAATTATTGAAAAAACAATGGAATATAACAATAATAGGGTTCCAGTTTATATAGGCCTTGGTGGAAATAATACAGCTAAAGTAGTAAACCAATTAAAGCTAGTTGAAAAATATAAAGCTGAAGGTATATTATCTGTATGCCCTTACTATAACAGACCAGACCAAAGAGGTATTTATGCTCATTTTCAAAAAATTTCAGAAGCTACAGACTTAAATATAATACTGTATAATATTCCGCATAGAACAGGGAGAAATATAGAAAACGCTACTATACACAAATTAGCAGAACTTAAAAATATAGTTGCTATAAAAGATGCTTGCGGTGACTTTAATCAAAGCTCAGAGCTTCTATTAAACCGTCCAAAGGACTTTTCAATACTAACTGGGGAAGACGCATTATTTTACTCGACTTTACTTCTTGGTGGAGACGGTGGAATACTAGCTTCTGCGCATATAAAAACAGAAGAATTCTTTAAGGTATATAATAATGTTCAAAATAATGACCACAAAGCTGCATTAGAAGCCTGGAAACCTCTTAACAACTTTATACCAATGCTATTTGAAGAACCCAATCCATCTCCTATTAAATACTATTTAAATAAAAAAGGTTTAATTAATTCTCCTGAAGTAAGACTTCCTCTTATGGAAATTACGGAAGAACTTAAGAAGAAAATGGATTTGATATAAAAAACTGTAAATGATATAATCTGATTGATCAATTAAACGTTATAGTAACATTGGTATTGGTTATATTAAAAAGATTCCACTAAGATTGGTGGAATCTTTTTAATTATTTTATTAATTTTTCATGTTTTTTAGTGTATTATTAATTATAGGTTATGGATATTTATATTCAAGTGTATCAGAAAGGAGTGGAGTGATAAAATGATAGATTTACATATTCATACAACATCTTCAGATGGTTCAGATGAACCAGAAGTAATACTTACTAAAGCACAGGAAGTAGGACTAAGATATATATCGATTACAGACCATGATTCCATAGGCGCATATAAAAAGCTTGAGAAAGTAAAAATAGATAACTACTTTAGTGGTAAAATTATCCCAGGATGCGAATTTTCAGTTGCACATAATGGCACTCCTATTGAAATACTAGCATATGGTATAGATCTTAAAACTATTGAGGAAACAGGAATAGTATCAGAAGAGAAATTTTTAGAAAGAGAAAACCAGTACTTAAAAACAATGATGGGTATTTGTAAAAATATAGGCATTAAATATGACAATACACTATCTATAGCAGGTGGAAAATACTTTGCAACACAAGTATTATATTTTAATTTAAAAAAATACCCTGAAAATGAAAAACACTTTTCTATAGATGTATGGAAAGGGGTTAATGGATTTTACAGAACTTGTGTTAACAATGAAAGCAGTCCATTTTACCTAAATCAATTAAAGAATTACCCATCGATTAGAGAAATCACCAAGGTAATAAAAAAAGCAGGTGGAAAGTCATTTCTTGCACATCTTTATGTCTACTATGCAGAGGATTATGAGGAATTTCTAAACTCAATAGTATCATTTAATACTATTGATGGTATTGAATGTTATCATTCCCTTCACACAATGGACCAAACAGGCTTCCTTCTTGATTATTGCAAAAGTCACAATCTTTATGTGTCTGGTGGAAGTGACTATCATGGTAAAATTAAACCTAAAGTTATATTAGGGGAGAGCATACCGGGAGTACGGATACCTTACGCAGCGTCGGAAAAATGGCTTTCAAGTTGTAGAATATTTGGTGATGAAACTAATTTATAGAATTTTATGAGAAAGAAGGAGATGAAGCTAGTATGGAAATCAAAACTGTATCAATTATAGGACTCGGGGCACTAGGAATCTTATTTGGAAATCATTTATCTAAGAAAATGCCAAAAGAAAATTTGAAAATTATTGCTGGCATAGATAGAATAAAAAAATATGAAAACAATCATGTATATTGCAATGGGGAACTTTGCACTTTTAATTATGCAACACCTGAGGAGATATGCGAACCTGTAGATTTAGTAATATTTGCTGTTAAATATAGTGGCCTTAAAAAAGCTATACAAGATGTAAAGAATCAGGTGGGAGAACATACTATTATTTTATCTGCATTAAATGGAATTACAAGTGAATCTATTATTGGTGAAACTTATGGAATGGATAAAATCTTATATTGTGTTGCACAAGGAATGGATGCAGTTAAAGAAGAGAATGAATTAACATACCATAATATGGGGATGTTATGCGTTGGAGAACGTGAACCAGGTTTTATATCACAAAAAGTGAAGAGGGTTTCTGAGTTTTTTGAAAAGATGGAACTTCCATATGAGGCGGTTACGGATATGTACAAAAGGCAATGGGGTAAGTTTATGCTCAATGTTGGTGCAAATCAAACTGTTGCTGTATATGAAAGTGATTATGATGAAATTCAAAGAGAAGGAGAAGCAAGAAACACAATGATTTCAGCTATGGAAGAGGTCATGAATTTGTCTGAAAAGGCAGGAGTTAACTTAACTGTGGCAGATGTAAACTATTGGCTTGAAATATTAGGCACATTAAGCCCAGAAGGAAAACCATCAATGCGCCAGGATATGGAAGCAAGGCGCTATAGTGAGGTGGAGTTATTTGCAGGTGAGGTATTAGAACTAGGTAAAAAATATGGTATTTCTACCCCTGTAAATAGAAAGCTATATGATAGGATTAAATTTATAGAAGGTCAATATTAATTTAGGAGGAGGTATTATATGAAGAGTTTTACTTTTTATTCACCAACAGAAGTTGTTTTTGGGGAAAACACTGAACTTAGAACTGCGGAAGAAATTAAGAAACATGGTGGCTCTCGTGTGCTGATTGTCTATGGTGGGGGAAGTGTAGTTAAAAGTGGACTGCTTGAGAGAATCGAGAAGTCACTCACTGAAGGTGGTCTTTTATTTACAGCTATTGGTGGTGTGTGTCCGAATCCGCGATTGTCTTTTGCAAGAATGGGTGTAGAAAAGGCAAAAGAATTTGATGCTAATTTTATACTTGCAGTTGGAGGCGGCAGTGTCATTGATACTGCAAAGGGGATCGCACATGGTGCTTCTAATCCAGAAACTGATATTTGGCAATTTTGGATGAAAGAGGCTGTCCTTAACAAAAGTATACCGGTCGGCGTGGTTTTAACAATTGCAGCAGCAGGGAGTGAAACAAGCGGTTCAGCTGTGCTTACCGATGATGCGACATGTACAAAGAGAGGATTAAATACTGATTTTAATCGTCCCCAGTTTGCTATTATGAATCCTGAACTACTCTATACGTTACCGGCTTATCAACTTGCTTGTGGTATCGTGGATATCATGATGCATACGATGGACCGCTATTTCACTCTCACAGAAGGTAATGAGATTACAGATGAAATAGCTGAGTCGCTTTTGCGTGTTGTGATTAAAAACGGAAGAATTGCAATGAAAAATCCGCGTGATTATCAGGCATTGAGCGAAATCATGTGGTGTGGTAGTATATCACACAACGGTCTTACTGGACTTGGAGCGGCGATAGATTTTGCTCCTCATCAGCTTGGTCATGAATTGAGCGGTAAGTTCGATGTAGCCCATGGAGCTAGCCTCTCTGCAATTTGGGGTTCATGGGCCAAATATTGTTATCAAACTAAACCGGAACGCTTTATTCGATTTGCAAAGCAGGTATGGGGAATTGAGAAAAGCAGTTTTGAAGAAACAGGACTTGCTGCAATGGATGAAACTGTTGCTTTCTTTACCTCATTAGGTATGCCGACATGCTTTACAGAACTAGGGATAGGTGTGCAAAACGAAGAAATACTTGGTGAATTGGCTGACCGTTGCGTGTTCTATGGAAAACGTAAGGTTGGTACTTTTAAGGAACTTGACAGAGAAGACGTATATCAAATTTATAAAATGGCAAATCGTTAACAAAATGATCCTCGTAACTAGTGATAAGAGTATTGTTTTAGTAAAAGCTCCCAAGGCTACATTAAGTAAAATTAAACATAGTTTTGGGAGAATTTATTGATAAATTATACGAAATTTGGTATTATTATATAATTATCAAGAGAGAGGTGATTAGAATATGGAAAATATAAGTTATGATTCACTATTAATTATTTCTATTTTTGCATTCATCACACCATTAATTATTAATTCTATCAAAAGGTTCAAAATTCCTTTTGTTGTAGGTGAAATCTTGGTTGGAATCATAATAGGTAAAAGTTTCTTAAACTTAGTACATGATGATATTTGGATAAGTTTTATATCGGAGCTTGGATTAGCATTTCTGATGTTTTTAAGTGGGCTTGAGATAGATGTCGATAGAATAAAAGTGGGTTCTGAAAAGAAAAAAGTTATTCGTCGTATTTTAATGTGTATTTCCATGTTTGTAATTTCACTTTTAGTATCATATATATCTTCATCACTTTTGTATAAAGTTGGTCTCATTAAAAATATACTTTTTTTTACTGTTTTATTTGCTGCTGCGGCACCAGGGCTTCTTGTACCATTTTTAAAAGAAAGAGGAATATTAAACACAGATTATGGTCAAACAATACTTATATTTTCATTAATATGTGAATTTGTATGTCTAATTTCATTAAGTATAATTTCGTCAGCTACGACTAATGGATTAAGTTATAAAAGTTTCTTGTTCCTTATTTTATTTTTAGCATCCCTGTTAATTTATAGAATTATAAAACGATTTTCACGTATATTAGACTTATCTGCAAGTGCTTTTAGCAGGTTACATATTGGTGTTCGTGCAGCTTTTGCATTAATGCTAGTACTTGTTACAATTTCACATAAAATTGATACAGAGATAGTGTTAGGTTCATTTTTAGCAGGAGTCATCTTTACATTCATATTAGACAAGGAAAAGGAGGACTTAAAATATGAGCTAGATATCATAGGATATGGATTTCTAATTCCAATATTTTTCATAATGGTTGGAGTTAATATGGATCTTTCAAGTGTTTTTAAAGAACCTAGATCGCTTTTGTATATTCCGATATTTTTGTTTGTGATTTTTATAGTTAAATTAATTCCTTGCCTTATTATGACTTTTACGTTTGGATACAATAAAGCTTTATCTAGTGGAATTATACTATCATCTCAGTTAAGCTTATTAATAGTTGGTTCACAAATGGCTTTTAACCTAGGATTTATGGATTCCTCAAATTATTCTGCATTTGTACTCATTGTTTTAATATCATGTATATTATTTCCTATTGGCTTTGATAAGATATTTAGGTATGAGGGTATAGATAAAACAGAAAATTCAATAAAAAATAAAATATCTATTATGGAGATAGTTCCCCTGAATCCTGTAATTTATAATAAAACTTTAAAAGAATTAAGATTCTCATCGGACTTTAAAATATTTGAAATAATTAGGGATGGAGTTGAAATTCTTCCAGATGGTGAAACAAAAATATTAAAGGGAGATAGGTTAGTAATAGCTGGATTAACTTCCAATATGGATGAAACACTTAGAATATTAAATGGATAAATTATAAAAATAGACAGGAATGAAATCCTGTCTATTTTCTATTTATTTCCATTGTATTTTAACAAAATATCCTTGATTTTTTTATTCTCACAAAGATCGAAGGGAGTTAACCCTGAAGAATTTTTTGAATTAATGTCAAAGCCTAAACTTATGAGAGTTTTTAAAAATTCTTCAAAATGTTCATCATAACAATTGATATAATCATCGTGTAGAAGTGTATTTTCATATTTATCCTTTATATGTATATCAGCTCCATAGTTTACAAGAAGATTCAAAAGCTCCACAGAATAATTAAAGCTGCAGTAAAATACAGGGGTTTTACCTAATATATTTAGTGCATTAACTTCAGCTCCTTTTTTTAGGATCATAGTTATTACATCTATCTTAGGCGTTATCCTCGCACAAAGTTTATGAAGAGGAGTTTCTAAAAATTTACTATGATGACTGTTAATATCAGCACCGTTATCTATTAAAAGCTCAATTATTTTAAAATAATTCTTTTCGCTATTGTTAATAGCATAATGAAGTATACTTTCAACTGTAAAGTCAGAGTTTGAGTCCTTAGGTTCATTCAAATAATTCTTTGTTTCATCTATGTTGCCTTCTTCAATAGATCTATAAATAGAGTTAGGTTCTCCAGAGAATAAATTATCAAATATTTTCATGTTGTGTACCTCCTGTTAATAAATATTTTAGTTCTGATTTACCATAGATTTTTCATTTGGTAATAAAATAGTAATTAAGGTTACCAATATTAAAGGTATTAATAAATAAGAAGCACTGGTGATAAGTCCCTGCATATCTGCAATTTTTCCGAATAAAAGCATACAAAGTCCTCCTAGCCCTCCAGACAGTCCCATAATTAATCCAGTTGCAACATTCAAATTTTCTGGCATTAACTCGTGGGTCATTACAATATTAGCTGTATTAGATCCGCTTAAGGTAAGTCCCATAAAGAAAAACCCAATAATCATAGGTATACCTGTGGTGAATACAATCATAACCATGCATAATGGTGCTAGTACATTAAATAGAACTAATACTCTTTTACTTCCTATTATATCATTTAAGTAGCCTCCAATAATAGTACCAAGAGAATTAGCTAATAAATAAGCAGATAATACCACTCCTGCAATCTTAATATCAACCTGTTTCGATAGCATAATCTGTACACCAAAGGTAACCAAGAAAATTCGAACCAGTACTCTATTGGTAGAAATAAACACTAATGCAGATATCCACTTTGCAGAATGAAAATCAAATTTTCCACGTTTCTCATCGTTCTTCAATTGCGTTTGGTTCATATCCACATTTTGCACCTGGGACAGATACATAAATAATGCAACTAAAATACCTGGAACCATAAAAAATACTAATACCCTTAGTCCATGGGCTTTTACAATAGGAATAGCAATCATAGGAGATACGGAGGCAGCAAAGCCTCCAATAGTCATAAAAACAGATAAACTTTTACCCCTTGATTTTTTTCCGAGCTTTACGACCATAGCAGAACCTAATGGATGGAATAAGGCAGATGCTAAGGCACCTAATCCTAGTATAATAATCAACAAATAATAATTTGTGATTATTCCACTCATAGACATCCAAAAGGAAATCCAAACTAAAGAAAAAATCACAAGCCATGGCTTTCCTCTCTTATCTACAAAATATCCAATAATTGGTTGAGCAAAAGAACCGCTACTTGTAATTACAAAGGCAATGAAAGCCTGCTCTGCTAGACTTAAACCAAGTTCTTGAACAAATAAGAATAAAATAGGTGGAATTAAGTTCATATAAAAATCATTGGTGAAATGTCCAACGGACACCGCCATTAATTTAGTTAAATTGGTAGTTGATCTTTGTTTATTTGTTTCTTTCAAAATCTTTCCCCCTCTTTGTTTATCGACGAAATATCATTTCATGCTTTATTATATACCCCTATACAGTATCTATTCAAGCATTTAGAGAAAATTTGATTGCTAAACTTTATTTTAATGTTGTTTTATGGTAATATGGTATTGAATTTGTATATTATGTAAAAATAGACTAAATTTAAAAAAGTATTAACAAGGGGAGAAAATTATGATATTGAGACATGTAACCCTGAGAAAGAAGTTGCCTTCAATAATTCAATGTAATGCTTTGAACGCTGAAGCTTTTATAATTAGAAAAGAACATATTGATGCAAAGTACAATGCTTTCGAAGTTAACCCGACAAGTAATGTACTAGTAAGAATTTTCCCGATTATTAAAAGTAATTCCTTTGAAAATTTTTCGAGGGAGGACATATTTGAATTGAATTTTGATGGTGATAGAATGATTGCTGATGGGTTAGTTTTGGAAGACTTAAAACAACATAAAATGCAGCTACGGTATTTACTGAAAACTGGAAAATTAACAGAAGATGAGCTTATGACAATAGGTGAATTTAGATTTATAAGAGGAGAAGTATCATTGGATTACTTAACTAGTGATTCTAGTAGAATATTGAATGAAGTTATATCAGGTAGTTGAATAATAACAAAAACAGAAAATAGAAGATAAGAAGAAAGCAGATGAAGAAAAATATCTGTTTTTATTTTTTTGTTTATTTCAGTAATATCTTTAACATATTTGCTAGATTGATAATATTATATAATAGTGCTCTTTATATATTAAAATCAAGAATAAAATATGAAAGGAGATATTATATGGGTTTAGATAGTATAAATACCTCAAGTTTTTCGAAAATTGAATATTTATCATCTAATTATGGAGAAATGGCTTATCCTGTTTTGAAAGGTATGTTTGAAAGAGAAATAGCTGAGCATGGGTTAAGCAATGAAAATGATGAATTTTCAGATCTTATTGCCATACTCTTAATAAAAATTCACAAGGATAAAACAGTTTTACCTATTATAGTAGATATGATTTTTTTTAGAAACAGAGTAGGTCTTTTTACTCATGATTTAATATGGGCATTTTTTCAAGCAAGAGATCCATATAGCTTAATGCTAATCGCAAATTATTTAGTTTCTGAGGACGTAAATGATGTTAAACTAGCATGCAAACTTTTGGAATTTGTACCTTCTATAAATATGACTATGGTAAAAGGTAGTAAAAAACAATATATAGATTTATTTAATTGGATTGAAGAAAATTATCCGTTTTTATCTTTTACGGGGGAAAGTTTTCAGAGAACCAGTAAGCCAATGCCCTATATTACATCTTTAGATGCTAAATATCTGTACAGACGGGTATCACTTTATACTGGAGAACCTTTCACACCATACACTGAAAAAGAAAAAAGAATATTGGGTTATTTTAATAAAGTAGACGAAGATAACAAACTGCTGCTAGCAACATGCTCACTAAAAATTCATAATGAAAACATATATTTCTGGAATTCATGGATTAACAATTCCATAACTAATCAAATACGAATTGCAGAAACTAGGTTAAGAGGTTAACAATTGATATATTTAAACTCAATATAAAGGATATTGGAGGGTAATAAATGATTATAATTTCTAGCAATAATGTTGAAGTTGATACTTTTACAAATGAATATAAAGAAAAAGGTATTGAAAGAGATATCATTACTATAATGGATTTAAGTAAAGAACGTTATGAATATGATTCATTAAAGCAATTGCAGTTTGAGCTAAAAGTGCGAAAAAATATTGTTATTGCGGCTATTAAACTCAAAAATGGCAATATGGTCTTTAAAACCTTTCGTAAATCAATGTGTAACCTTGATTATTGGAATCGTACTGATGAAGGTGGATTTATATTAAAAAAAGGAATAACTCCTAGTGATGCTATTGAGGATATTTCTATAAATAGTTATAAATATGGTACTGAATGTGCTACTGCAATGATTATTATTTATTATCAAGCGTTGCTTAATATATTTTCTGAGAAACCTTTCAATGAGTTATTTCCCGAAATACAGTTAATGAATTGGCATTACATAGACGATATGCTTGAGGAGGTAGGTTATTTAGAAAAACGAAGTGATTATTTACCAGGGGATAGAAGATACTTTTATAACCCTGATGTAAATCCTGTAAAGCCCCAATGGCAAGGAGAAAATGTTATAGATTTAGGTAAGGGAATTTATTTCGGACATGGCATAGGAATCGGAAATGCTGATGATATAATTGTTGCATTAAATGAATATAGAGTAGAGGAAGCAAAAAAATCCGCTTATTTATTAGACTCGGCTGCACGTCTGGATTTTAAATATTTAGCCGCTATATATTATAGATTTCTTTCTTCAACTACAAATTAAAATTCAAATTGTGTTATATTTGTTAATTTTTACACGTGTTAAGAATATCATCAAAAATTCATGATATAATAGTTAAAATAATAATAATTTATAAGAAAAGATGTGTACATACAAATGAAAGTTTATAATGGTGATAAAATGGAAAAGGAAAAGAAATTTAACAGGTACAATGTTCTATTTGTAATTATGATAGCTATGTTTTCAATAATAATTGGGAAATTATATGACATACAAGTATTAAATAGACAATATTACAAGGATATGGTAAAAGCGAACGTTAATAATATTATGACTGTAGAGGCACCAAGAGGTCTCATAACAGATAAAAACGGAATTGGACTTGCAACTGTAGTACCAGGGTATAATCTTACATATACAAATTCAACTGTGGCTGGTACACAGATATTTACAACACTACAAAAAATATTTAAAATTTTGGATGAAAATGGAGAAGCTCAGACAGATAGCTTTCCTTTAAAAATTGCACCATTCAGATTTGAATTTAGTTCGAGTGATCCTAAGGCAATAAAAATCTTGAAGTTAAGATTTTTAAAAGATAGAGGGCTTCAAGATAATATCTTGAAAGCAAAATTTGAAAATAAGAAAGAAGATGATTTAACCACAGATGAAGCTACTCAGCTTAATAATGAACTTTTGAAATTAACTCCTGAGCAAATTTATAATGAACTTCTTAAGGCGTATGGCGTTATAAAAGGAGTTTCGAGTTTGCATATACAGGAAACTCCGGCCACAATAAGAAAATATTTAATTGTAAAAGATGGTATAAAAATGAACTTTTTTTCTTCATACAAATCAATTAATATAGCAACTAATATAAAGAAAGACACAGCCCTTATATTCGAGCAAAGTCTCTCAGAACTAGATGGTATTAAAGTGGAAAGTCAGCCTACGCGGCAATATCCCTATGGACAACTTGCTTCATCAGTACTAGGATATATAAGTAAAATAAGCTCTGCAGATCAGGCGAAATATTCAGCAAAGGGTTATGATATAAGTGCGGATTATGTGGGGGTTTCTGGAATTGAAGCTGCGCTGGAAAGCAATCTTAAGGGA
>NZ_JAENWL010000441.1 GCF_016650095.1 Clostridium sp.
AAAAAACATTAAAGTTGGAATAGGGTTTGCCACTGGTAGAAAGAGTTTTAAAAAGGTGCTGAGAACTTACATACATAACTGTTATGAATCCGGTTTGATAGAAAATGAGGCGGTGAGTTTAAATCTTTTTGTGGCATATGATACTAATTATAATAAAACAAAAGCAACGGATTTTACTAATGTAAACCCGGACTTACTAAAGCAAGTTGATAGTAGCAATTTTATTGGAAACATGGAAACAAAAGAGGAAATTGATTATCTAATTCGAGAAAATGTAGTGGACATTAATGAAATTCGTCTAATTTTCGGTAAGGGTTATGCAGCCAAGCGAAACACAGTGCTTTATTATGCTATAAAGAATAATATGGATTATTTAGTCTTTCTGGACGATGATGAATACCCCATGGCAGTGACCAGTACTCGCGACACAGCAATTTGGGGCGGACAGGAGGTTCTAACAAAACATCTTAGGAATATAAAGGAAGCAGATATGACTCACGGACATCACTGTGGATATATATCCCCTATTCCTTATATGGAATTTAATGATACTATGACCGAAGGGGATTTTCGAGGCTTTATTGAGGCTATCAGCAATGATATAATTAACTGGGATAAATTGAAAACCGTTATGAAAAATGGCGGGGTAACATATGCTGATACAAATATATTGACTAGCGATGAGGCTATAGAGGTACAGGAAATAAACAATTCTAAATTCATTTCAGGGGCTAATCTTTGTATTAACCTTACGGCGCCTAGGCGTATTTTTCCGTTCTATAATCCACCGGGAGCTAGAGGAGAAGATACTTTTTTAAGTACCTGCCTAAGTGAAAGGAAAGTTTTGCGAATTCCATGCTACACATTCCATGACGGGTTTTCTACTTATAATCACCTTCTAGAAGGTGTTCTGCCAATCAGGCTTAAGTTTATTAAAGCAGATAATGAACAGATCACTACTCGTTTTTACAAGGCCTGTATAGGTTGGATTCGTTATAAGCCATTATTAATCTATATTACGCAGCCAGATCATTATGAGGAAAAAATTAAAGAGATGAGGCAGCAACTTAGTGATACATTGCCTAAAATTTGCGATTATTTTGGAAAACCAGAATTTATGAAAGTCTTAGATGAATTGGAGAAATATCATAGAAATGTTGAAAAGCATTATGGTGAATTCCTCGAAACAAAACGTATTTGGGCAAAAATCATGGATCACTTTGATAGTCTTAAGTAAAACATATTAAGTAAGCAAATTCACATAGAGCCACATTAGATTTATAGGACTTAAATAATACTATAATTAATGAATTATGATTATATAAATAAAGCCCCTGACATCTAAGATGCCAGGAGCTTTACTTTTATATGTAAAAACACTAAAAATTTATCAACTGTTTACACATAATGAAATTTTAATAAGGATATATTATAAATATTGTGATAAAATATTAATGTATTAAATTTGAGAGGGGATAATCATGGATTTTGCAAAAAAGATATTTCAAGACTGGATATTACCTATAATAGCAGCAATTATAATAGCATTTATAATAAACAAGCTTATTTTCTTTAATGTTACTGTTCCAACTGGATCAATGCTACCAACCATAAACCTAAATGATAAGATTTTAGTAACGAGAGTTCATAACACAAACAACCTTAATCATGGGGATATAGTAGTATTTCATTCAGATGAATTAGGTGGTGAAAAAGGTGAAGATTTAATAAAGAGGCTTATCGGATTACCTAATGATGTAGTAGAAATTAAAGAAGATGGATCAGTATATATAAATAGTAAAAAAACAAATGAGAGCTATGTTGTATATCCAGGTGGCAAAACAGGGGAATTTACAGTGCCAGAAGATACCTACTTCTTTATGGGGGACAATAGAGCAAATTCTTTAGATGCAAGATATTGGGAAAATCCTTATATATCTAAGGATGCCATAATGGGAAAAGCAAGAATTATAATTAGTCCGTTTAGCAGATTTGGAAAATTAAAATAAGAATATGGCAGAGTATAAATGCAAGTTTGTACATCTGCTATCTTCATTTT
>NZ_JAENWL010000380.1 GCF_016650095.1 Clostridium sp.
GGAATAAAAAAGGACATCCTGGTATAACTTTACTATTACCATTTTCATTAGCAGTCCATAAAATTAAACACTGTTGGTAATAAAATCAGCTTATCAACATTAGTAAATAGAATAGAATATCATACTTCTAAATCTGTTTATTGCAATTTATGTGAAAAATTTATCCATGTATTTTGAAACGTTGAAGTCCAAAACTCTATAAGTATATTTTTTATTATGATTCTAAATTCTGCAAGAACATTAATAATACATCTCCATAACTGTTTAAATTGGCACTTCTTTCTCAAATAAACATAATCCAATAATATTAAAAATTTAAAATTTTTCTCACTAGAATACATTTAAAATTCGATATGGTCACTTGTAAAGTATTTAATACTATGATATTTTTAATACATGGAAGTTACATTGTTAGAATATTAACAATTATGTGTAAAATACAAATTTAGACATATTATGATTCAATAGTGTCTTAGCTAGCAATATTTTTTGCAGCAATGTCTAGTAAACGCAAATTAATTATACATGAACAAATAGGAGGACAATTATGGAAATTGAGATCACTTTGAAAAAAGAACGATGCAAGGGGTGTGGTATTTGTGTGGCCTTTTGCCCTAAGAATATTTTAGCCTTAGATACCTTGGGAAAGGTATTTGTAATTAATGAAGATGCATGCATAAACTGCGGACAATGCGAACTCCGTTGCCCTGATTATGCAATTTATGTAGAAAAGAGGGTGAAAATATGAATGAAGCTAGATTAATGCAAGGAAATGAGGCTTGTGCAGAAGGTGCATTGGCTGCAGGTGTGAATTTTTTTGGAGGTTATCCAATCACTCCTTCTACAGAAATCGCTGAAATTATGGCGAGAGAGCTTCCTGCTTTAGGAGGTACTTTTATTCAGATGGAAGATGAAATTGCTGGAATTGCAGTTGTGCTCGGTGCAGTACTAGCTGGGAGAAAAGGTCTTACGGCCACTTCAGGACCAGGTTTTTCTCTTAAACAAGAATTAATTGGTTATGGATGTATCGCTGAAATACCAATTGTAATTGTCAACGTTCAACGTTCGGGTCCATCCACAGGTCAGCCTACTTCTCCATCACAAGGGGATGTAATGCAGGCTCGTTGGGGAACTCATGGTGATCATCCAATGATTGCTTTATCTCCTTGGACAGTGAAAGAATCTTTTGATGTGGCAGTACTTGCCGTAAATTATGCCGAAAGATTCCGCACCCCTGTTATTATTTTGCTTGATGAAGTAGTTGGTCACATGCGAGAAAGGGTCATTTTGCCAGAAGCTGCAGACATAGAAGTATACCCAAGACGCATGCCAACGTGTACAAAAGAAGAGGGATACAAACCATATGCTCCTAAGGCCGATCTTGTCCCAAACGTTCCCAACTTCGGCACTGGTCATCGCATTCATGTTACTGGACTTATCCATGATGAAAATGGTTTTCCAACTGCTTGTGCAACTGTAACAGAGAACACAATTAGAAGATTGCATGAAAAAATAAGTAGGGTTCAAGATGAAATTACACATTATGATGAATTTTTTATGGAAGATGCTGAATATGCAGTCCTGGCATATGGTGGAACATCTCGTACTGCATACGAGGCAGTGAAGCTTGCTCGCCAGAATGGAATTAAAGTCGGTATGATTAGGTTGATGACAATCTGGCCTTTCGCTGATAAGGTTGTCAAAGAATTAGCTCAGAAAGTTAAAAAAATTCTTGTTCCTGAAATGAATTACGGACAACTAGTTTTAGAGGTAGATCGTGCTGCTGCTGGACAGGCAATAGTAATTTCTCTTCCTAAATACAATGCTAAAATATTCACACCTAAAGAAATATATGTTGCAATTGAAGAACTTACAGTGGAGGTGGCAAAATGAGAACCTATGAAAAATATCTTCGTAACGATCAATTACCACATATATGGTGCCCAGGTTGTGGTAATGGAATTATAATGAAATCCATCGCTAAAGCAGCTGATCAACTAGGACTTGACCAAAACAACACAGTGATTGTATCCGGTATTGGTTGCTCTTCTAGAGCTTCTGGTTACATGGATTTTGATACATTGCATACAGCTCATGGTCGAGCGATACCTTTTGCTACTGGTATTAAACTGGCTAATCCTAAACTGAAAGTCATTGTGATAACTGGTGATGGTGATTGCACTGCTATAGGGGGTAACCATTTTATACATGCTGCTAGAAGGAATGTTGATTTAACAGTGATACTGTTTAACAACAGTATTTATGGCATGACAGGAGGACAGGAATCTTGCCTTACACCTGTTGGTAAAAAGGCTACAACCGCTCCATATGGAGCTGTAGATCGGCCCTTTGATCCTTGCGAACTTGCAAAAGGTGCTGGTGCTACCTATATTGCTCGCGGTACTGCTTTTCATGCAAAACCGCTAGTTGACCTAATTACTCAAGGTATTTCCAATAACGGATTTTCCTTAGTAGAAACCATTACGCAGTGCCCAACTGCATATGGTCGAAAAAATAAAATGAGTGATCCAGCAGAAATGTTGAAATGGATGAGAGATAATGCAGTAACCAATACGGCTTATGAAAAATTAGAGCATGACCAAAAGGGTGAGAAGTTTCCGATTGGTCTTTTATATAAAAAAGAGGCCCCAGAATATACAGCAGAATATGCTAAAGTCATTGAAATGGCCAAGGAGGGAAAATAATGTTACAAATACGATTATGTGGATCCGGTGGTCAAGGCATAATTACAGCCGCAATCATCTTGGCTGAAGCAGCTATTATTGAAGGTAATGAAGTGGTACAATCCCAGTCCTATGGTCCAGAAGCACGAGGTGGTGCTTCAAAAGCGGAAGTAATAATAGATGGGGAGTTCATCTACCATCCTAAAGTAACTAAACCAGATATAGTACTGGCTCTAACACAACAGGCAGCAGACAAATATTCCGCTGATCTCTATGGTCAAGGCGTATTTATTATTGATGAAGACTTAGTTCCTAACTCTCCCCCTCATCCAAATGTAGTAAAAGTACCCATGACGCGTTTGGCTGTAGATGAACTTGGAAAGGATTTATTTACGAATATCGTTGCTTTAGGCCTTTTGGTGAAAGTGACAGGCGTTGTGTCCCTTGAAACCATGCAAAAGGCTGTTGCAAAACGAGTACCCAAATCAACCATAGAAAAAAATATGAACGCATTACAGCTGGGTTATAATTCAATATAATTTGCGATAATTAAAATTATAAAATTTTCCTATTAAATATCATCGTCATAGCTGTTGTTAAAACTAGTATAAAAGCAGAGTTAATATTAAGCTCTGCTTTTTAATTTTTCATAATAAAATCTTCCCCTTAATTTTATTATTCAGCTCCTTACTAATTATAACAAACAACTGGAATACCCGGTTCAATATTATTGAATATTGCTTTCGCTAAATAGTATGGTGAATTTATACAACCATGGGAACCACTGGTCTTATATATATTCCCTCCAAACACACTTCGCCAGCTTGCATCATGAATTCCTATTCCTCCATTAAAAGGCATCCAAAAGGTAACTGGAGCTGCATAACCTGGTCCTCTAAGGACAGCATCC
>NZ_JAENWL010000309.1 GCF_016650095.1 Clostridium sp.
AAATACAACACTGGATAAACAATTATCCAAGAAGGATTTTTAACGGTTTATCTGCTAATATGATGGAACAGAAAACCATTACAGCTTAACATTATATTTTTATTGAAATTTCCGGACATTTTATATTGCAATCTACACTATGTTAAATATGTTAAAAATAACTTAACATATGGTTTAGACTTATAGTATTATTTATGTGAATGATTAAAATACTTATCTTAGTTATAATAGGGAGGATTTTTATGCAGACTATAAGTATGTTTTAGGACTTTTTGGAGGATTAGGTTTATTCCTATATGGAATGAAAATGATGGGTGATGGTTTAGTAAATTCAACTGGTGAAAAACTTAAAAAAATATTCGAGAGAATCACATCTAATCCATATAAAGGGGTAGCCACAGGTGCTATAATAACAGCAGTTATTCAGAGCAGTAGTGCAACGACCGTGATGGTAATAGGTTTCGTAAATGCAGGACTTATGAACTTATATCAAGCAACAGCGGTAATTATGGGAGCTAATATTGGAACGACTATAACTGCGCAGCTAATTGCATTTAACCTTGATGCTATAATGCCAGTATTTTTAGGAGTTGGATCTTTAACAATACTATTTTCAAAAGGTAAAAGAGGTAGAGAAACAGGAAATATTATATTAGGTTTTGGTATTCTTTTTTTAGGAATGGAGTTAATGAAGAATACTATGACTCCATTAGCCCAGTCACCGGTTTTTACAACTTTAATAATGAAATTAGAGGGAAATACCATATTAGGAATTTTAACAGGTGCATTGATGACTGCAGTAATCCAAAGTTCATCTGCATCGACTGGTATTATAGTGGCATTAGCTTCTACAGGAGCATTGCCACTTGGAGCGGCGGTGCCAATTTTATTTGGTAATAATATAGGGACATGTATAACGGCTTTATTATCAAGTATAGGAACGTCTAAAACAGCAGCACTAATACATCTATTCTTTAATATAATTGGTACATTGATCTTTATTCCATTAATAAATCCACTGATACATCTTGTACAATCAATATCACAAGGTGGTGATGTTGACATAAAAAGGCAAATTGCAAATGCTCATACTATATTTAACATAGCAAATACAATAATTATGGTGCCATTTATAAAATATCTTGTTTTACTTGTTAACATGATAATACCTGGGGAAGATGATAATCTAACAATTGGAGTTAAGTATATAGACGAAAGATTACTAGAGACACCAGTTATTGCAGTTGGACAAACTACAAAAGAGGTTGTTAGAATGGCGAACTTAGCAAAAGATAATGTGCAACTTGCTAAGGAATGTTTTAGGGATGATAATGAAAGTAAAATTAAAACTGTTTACCAAAATGAAAAATTAATAAATTTACTTGAGGATGAAATAACATCATATTTAGTAAAGCTTTCCTCAGCTGAATTATCAATGCAACAAATTAAAATAGTGACTTCCATGTTCAATGTAGTAAATGATATAGAACGTATAGGGGATCATGCTGAAAACTTAGCTGATTTAAGTAGTGAGAAGATTCAAAAGAATTTGGAATTCTCAAGAGATGGATTAGATGAGTTAGATGGAATGTATAAATACATAGTATATGCTTTAGAGATTTGTATTGAAAGCTTTGAAAATAATGATATTATAAAAGCAGAGTCTATCTTGGAAATTGAAGATAGAATTGATAGCTTAGAAAAAGAACTAAGAGCATCCCATATAAGGAGGTTAAATAAGGGGGTCTGTACTGCTACTGTCGGTGCGGTATTCCTTGATGTTATTAGTAATTTTGAGAGAATAGGAGATCATGCAATCAATATTGCCCAAGTGGTAATAAGCAAATAAGCATAATAAGGGTTTATAATATACTGATATATAATTTAAATTTGCCTTAGTATAAATAGAGAGCAGCCGCAATAATTTTTGGTGGGTGTTTTTTATTTTCTATAAAATTGTGAATTTAAATGTTGCTTATAGATATGTAGTAAGTCCATTTATAGATTATTATAAAAAAGCATCTTAAGTAAGTGTATAAATACTAATAAATCACGCACTAGTTGAATAAAATTAACACATAGGAATAAATAAAGGGTGGGTGCATTGAAATATAGGAATAATAAATTAGCAGCTATTGTCACAGTAATAATTGTAGCAATGGTAAGCTTTTTAGGTGTAAATTTAAGTCTTGTCAAAGAAAGTATGAATACCAATATAGGTAGCAAAAAAATACTCATTGATTCCGGTCATGGAGGAATGGATGGGGGAACAAGTTCTAAAAATGGTACTGTAGAAAAAAATATTAATTTAAGTATAGCAATAAAACTTAAAGAGAGCTTACAAAAGGCAGGATATGATGTAGTTATGACAAGAGAAGAAGATTCATTACTTTATTTAGGGAGTGGAACTATAAGAGAAAAATACACTGAAGATTTAAAAAATAGATGCGAATTGAAGAAATCTAGCAAATGCGATATGTTTATTAGCATTCATCTAAATTATTTTACCCAGAGCAAATATTATGGAGCTCAAGTGTGGTACTCGGATTATAAAGATAGTTCTATACTCGCAGGTACAATTCAGAAAAACTTTAGGATAGATTTAGATCCTAATAATAAAAGAGTACAGAAGCCCGCTAAAAATGCGTACAAAATATTAAGGGAAAATGACAATATACCAAGTGTTATAGTGGAATGTGGATTTTTGTCAAACTATGAGGAAGAACAAAAATTAAAATCGAATGAGTACCAACAAAAGATTGCAGACTCTATAAGTAAATCTGTAGGTGAGTTTTATAATAGTGCTTTGTAATAGTAAATAATTATAATGTAGTGTGGTTAGCTTATTTTATACTATAGTAATGCTTAAAGATGAATAATATTAAAAGACATATTAATGAATATGTCTTTTTAATATGTTTTTTTCAGTTTAATGGATATTTGTGAAACTTTACCTCCATTTTGATCTAAATATGTTGCGATTTTCGAAGGAGTAGCATCTTGAATTCTTTCACCCATATATTTAGATATGGTTACTTCATCAGGTTTAGCAAGGTATGGAATATGTGTAATAAGCCTATAAACAAATATTGAAAGAATTATTACCAGAATAGAACTTAATAGATATAAAACAATAGAAAATTTTATTTTTGTCATGGGAGCCTCCTTAGTAGTTGTATATAGTATTTTAATAATTTTATTTATAAATTATAACCTTAAAATGTGAAAATTCTATTAAATCTAAGAATAACATAGATAATGTTGTTTAATTAAGCTAAAACGCTAAAAATAACACTATACACCTATAAAACAACGATTGAAGTGAATTTATCCATATGGTACTATATGAATGGCAATGGATTAGTCCATTGATCCAATATACTTGAGGGGGGATTTTTATTAACATTGAAATAAATAAAAAGAATGGAGTACCACTTTATATTCAAGTTAAAAAACAGATTATGGATGAAATAAAAAAAGGGACTCTCAAGGTTGGAACAAAATTGCCTACAGAAAGAGAATTGTCTGAGAGGTTAAAAGTAAGCAGAAATACTGTAAGTACTGCATATAACGACTTGGAACAAGATGGCGTTTTGAAATCCTACCAAGGGAAGGGCACTTTTGTAGTTGAAGAAGCTATATCTTGGGAGAACCAAAATATCAAAAATAAGATAATAAGATTTGTTGACTTAGGACTTGAGGAAGCTCTGGAAATCGGGATGAAACCAGAAGAATTTTTAGATATAGTAAATCAAAGAGTAGATGAAAAAAAACAGATAATGGATAAGATTGTAGCGGTATACGTAGAGTGTAATATAGAACAAGCAATAATGTTTAGTGCTCAACTTAGTAAGAATAGTAATATGAGTGTAACAAATTTAACTTTAAGTGAGTTAGAAAAGATGGATAAGGACACTAAAGAAAAGATTGAGAGCGCTGAGTTTATAATAACTACATTTAATCACATTAATGAAGTTACAAAGTTAACGGCTTGGCTTAATAAGGAAATTTTGGGAGTTGCTATAACTCCAAATTTAGAACCAATAGTTAAAATTGCGAGATATGGTGCAGACACCGAGTTTGCATTTATATGTATATCTGAAGAGTTTATGTTCAAAATTAGGAGAGCTTTAGAAAAGGCAGGGTTATCTGAGGTTAATATAAAGTACTATAATACTACTGATGTTAATGAAATTAAGGATATAATTGAAAAATCAGATGTTATGATAGTATCTCCAGGTAGATATAAAGATGTCAAAAGTGCAAATTCCAGCAATAAGGAAATAATTGAATTTTTATATAGTCTAGATGATGGCTCAGTAAAAGCGCTTAGGTCAAAGATTATTGAAATAAAGTTCAAAAAATAATGTATTAAGAAATATTAATTGGTTCTGATCAAAGTTATATATGAATATGGAGGGATACAAATGTATAAAATTATTGAGAAAAGAGCTTTAGCACCTCAAATATTTTTAATGGATATCGAGGCACCGAGGGTAGCAAAATCAGCAAAACCTGGTCAATTTGTAATTATAAAAATGGATGAAAAAGGTGAAAGATTACCTTTAACAATTAGT